>JAILJP010000048.1 GCA_024694625.1 Lachnospiraceae bacterium
AATGATGTATCAGATGGAGGTAGAGGCTGGTATTAAGCTGATCAGGGACTATAAAAAACTGCTCCCACACTTGGCAGCTAGTATTGGAGATGCGAACTATCACGTTGGCGGGCCAATGCTGGAATTAAAATGTGACGGCTCCGACTTAACAGAGAATGCTTATGTACGGAAGGTAAGAGAGAAGTACTGGAACGCTTTGTTTAAAAATCCAAAGTTCACCGGCAATATGACCTCTAATTTAAAGGAAGAGTATTCTTCCAAAGTAAAGGAGCTGTGTGAATACGATTTCACCACATTCAATATTCGACATTTACAGATTGAAATGTCAAAGGAATTGATTGGTGGAATCGAGGACTGCATCATTAAACTGTTTGATAAACTTTCTTTCCAGTATTCATATAGCGATGAATTGTCAAAGAACATTCATTACTATAACGGATGGAAAACTAATAAGAGTTGGTATATCAACTCCAAGGTAATCCTTCCCGGAATGAATGCTTGGGATTATATCTTCAAGAGTTACCGTCCAACCGATTATCGGTTAATAGAACAGTTGAAGGATATTGAAAGTGCATTGAACTACCTTGATGGCGGTCGAACTACAGACGATTTAGGTCTGTATGAACGTCTAAAAGAGGCAGAGAAGGAAGGTATCACAAAAGATATTGATACCAAATTCTTGAAGGTAACGTTCTATAAAAAAGGAACGTGCCACATTGTCTTTAAGGACGAGGAGCTACTAAAGAAATTAAACATCTTTGGCAGTCAGAAAAAAGGCTGGCTCCCGCAGGGATATGGCAAAAGAGCCTATCATGAATTTAATGAAGAAGAACAGGAAGTTATTAAAGAATTTGATGGAAGCGAAATCGCTTATCAGAAGACTTTACATAACTCTGACTTCTTAATTTGTGATACCTCGGATATCCTCCCAAGATTAACAGCTTAACATCCAACACCACTGGATAATCATTTTGAGGCTCCGGTGGTGTCGGAGTCTCTATATTTTTAGGAGGTAAAAATTATGCCAAACCCAAACTTCGGAACCGTTGTGTTCCATTCAAAAGATAAAGACCGTTTGGTGTGGTTACGAGAAAAGTTGTTGCAGGCAAAAGGCTTTGCAACATGCAACAAAAGGGGAGTTAAAAATAAAGTAGCTCACCTATACGGATTAGTCAAATTCTTTGATATGGGAGAATATGATGTAGACTATCGTAATTATATTACGGAAGTTGATGACATTGTAGAAACCAAAGGAAAAGAAGGAGACTATAACTTTTCGGTGGCAACCGAATGTGCGTGGAACTTCGATTACGGGTTCTTCGACTGGTTTGCCAAAAATTTAAGAATTTCGTATGCCGTACTGGAAGAATCAGATGGCGAATACGGAATTGCTCACGATCCGGAGGGTGTTTACTTCCCGGAAAATTTCGCATTTGAGTCATGGGGAGATGAGGAATCAAAAGAATTTGTTAAAGAAAACGAATTAATTGAATACCTCGAAAAAATCTTCTCAGAAGAAATGTATCCCAGAACTTCATCACTGAATGGATGGGATGATATGCTTCGCGACAAGGATGCAGGAGCAATTCGTGTGTATACACGGGAAAAAAATTAAAAAAAGGCATTTCGTATACATATAAAACTATATTTTAAGTGATTGATTCCCTAAAATAGTAGTGTATCTATGATTTCGTTAAATAGTAATTTTGCGAAAACATATTGATACCTACTCTCGAAAGTGGTAAAATATTAGCATATAGGAATACTGTATTTATTAGCTTTTTTGACATTCAGTGTCAGAAAACCACGAATTTTTCAATATTCGTTCCATAATATATATAGGAAAACGTTTATCTCTATAAGAAAGGAAATAACTATGGGATATAACGATATTTTACGAAAGGATCCAATGGAATTATTTTGTTGGCTCAATCAGGAATTTAGCGTTTCCGTTCCAGCGGAAATCATATCTGCCAAAGATATGGATGATGCTGCGAAACTTTTGCTCAAATTAACAAGCTATTACTCCTACCTTTGCTCTCTTCTTTCCTACGCAAAGGTTTTGACTAGACAGGTAAAACGGGATTGTGATAAAGCAACCTACGAAGATATGATAGATAGACGGGATATGATAGAGGCTATGCAAAAGAATGTAATGCAACAATATAGTGCAATTTCGCGTGCCGTCACCATTCACATCGAAAATAATAGAGAACTGCGAATGAATGCAACGGGAGGGATATAATTATGCAAACAGAAATCGAAGAAAAAATAGACGACATTGAGGTATGCCTAGATGACGGATGTGGTACATACACGTCTGTATTCAATGGATTTTTCTCAAACCAGACCTTAAAGAACCTTGCAGACGAATTGCCATGGAGATACACAGAAGAAAAAGGCGAATACGGAGAACCCTATTCCATATTAACGCTAAAAGAAATTTCTGATGCACTCCCCTACTGTCGCACTTTCACCGTGGTAGTAAATGGCCCACGCAAAGCAAAAATTTACCAATATGGCAATCATACAGATTGCGGGTGGGAATACCTTGGCGAAATTCTAGGATATATGTAGTTTTTCTTTTTGTACTACGCCGTTTTATATTTGAGTATAGATACAACCTATTTAAATGAATTATTTGTTGCAACCCTGTTTTACGCCTAGTCAAATTTGAGTATAAATACAACTCATTTGCAGCCGTTCTGACACGCATGCTAGTTTTACGCCTAGTCAAATTTGAGTATAGATACAACATCAAGTTTGGTACTCAAATTTGATAAAGCCTTATGGCTTTTGTAAGACTAGCCTAAGTCTTAACTGACTACGTTACCAAAAAATATATAGGTACTTTGGAATGTAATACCTAGTTCCAAACACTACGGTCTATGTTTAAACAGTTCTAATAGGTAGGAACAGTGATGTAGACATATAAAACTTTTGGATAACATTGGCGAAGGTATATTACCGCTTTTTTAGCGAGTTATTAACTTATGATTAAATTTCAAAGAAAGGAGACGAATTTATGATATTCAGATTGCGGGTTGGAATACCTTGATAAAATCCTAAGATATATGTAGTTTTTCTTTTTGTACTACGCCGTTTTATATTTGAGTATAGATACAACCTATTTAAATGAA
>JAILJP010000060.1 GCA_024694625.1 Lachnospiraceae bacterium
TTCTCTTTCTTCCAGTGATAGAGCTCAGCAGATTGAGACCTGTGAAAAGTATGGCGTTTATTATGCAATCGCATCCGGAGTTTTGGATGAAGAACAGTATGAAACCTACAAAGGTTACGAGTATTTTGTAGGTCAGATTGGACCTTCTAACGAAACAGAATTTGAAGCAGGAAAAGCAATGGGTGAACACTACAAAGAACAGGGCGTTTCTTCTGTAGCAATCTATGGAGCTTTTATTCCCAACCCTATGCATGTTTACAGAGTAGCGGGTTTGATTGCAGGTCTTGGTGACAGCTACAACGGTGCAACTGAAATGGACGCTATCGTTGGTTCTATTTTCCAGGATCAGAGTGTTGACTTGTCAAAGGTATCCGGTGATGTGGAGGTTGTAGCTTATCTTCAGGGATATGGCGACACCACAACAGATGAGTTAAACGCAGCTATTCAGAAAAATCCCGAGGCTTTCCTTTCTGTAGGTATGGCTACTACTTTCTTTGCTCAGCCTTTAGGAGAAGCCGGAATTTCTTTCTCTGATATTGATTCCTTCACAGAGGCAAATAAGGCTTCTATGACAGACGGAACATTAACCTATCTTGCAGGAAAGTATTCATCTTCTATCGGACCTGTTTTTGCATTGGCATTAAATGCTGTACAGGGAAATGCGATTCGTGATGATGAGGGAAATGCTCCTTCCATCAGTCAGGGATACATGGTAGCTACTGATGAAGAGTCTTTTGATGCAGCTTTCGTTGCAGACAGTGGAGATTCACCGATTTATGACAAGGCTACATTGGACACAATTATTGGTTCTGATGTGACTTATGCAGATGTTGTAAGTTTGGTGGAATCTAAATAAGTGAAATTTTTTGGAGGCAATTATGAGTACCCCGATTCGAACATTAAAAGCACTGATTATTCCTATAATAACAGCTATTGTTTTGGAATGTATTTGTGTAATGATTCAAGGTCAAAACATTATTACAAACATCAAGAGCTTTGATAATTTTATGGTTTATACCGCAATTGTAATGATTACTACCATTGCGTTATCCATAAATCTAAACAGCGGAAGATTTGATTTTTCCCTGGGCTCCATGGCAGCTTTGTCTTCCGTTTTGGGAGCAAAGATTACTTATCACTTCTTGGGAGGTGGAGAGGGAAGTGCAGCGCTTATGCTGACTTTGACTCTTGTATTTGGAGCAGTTCTTGGACTGGTATCCGGTTTGATTTATGTATCACTTCGGATTCCGCCGATCATCTCGTCTTTGGCGGTGACATTGATTTATGAAGGTATTATGTACACCGTTACGGATGGAGAATACTTGATGGGAGAGGTTCAGAACGCCTCAATGTCAGCCTTTGTTGGAACCTGGGTGAATCCGGCTTTGATTATTGGAATCGTTTTGGTACTGAGCATATTGGTTTTTGATTATACGAAATTCGGATATGACTATAAGGCTCTTCGTTCCGGTCAGAAAGTGGCGGTAAACACAGGAATCGATGAAGTAAAAAATGCATTGATTTGTTACGTGATTTGCGGTGGTCTTATGGGATTGGTTGGATTTTTAAATGCAGCCAGAAACACCACGATCAATGGCGGACAATTGAACTTTGGCTCCATTGCCATAATGTTTACAGCATTTTTACCTATGTTTATTGGTAGCTATATTTCCAGATACTGCAATGAAAAAATCGGCTTCTTACTGGCAGCAGTTTGTATGTCATTGTTGAATTCCACATTTGCAGTACTGTCAAATCAGCTCACCGCTTCCATGCAGTCCATTATTAATGCGGTGCTATTAGTTGTTTTCCTGATTTATCTAAACAATGAAAACCTGTTAAAAAAAATATTGTCACCAAGAAAAAAATAAAAGAAAAAGGGTCTCTGAAAAGGGACCCTTTATTAAAAAGGATGTAGTTTGTTATGAGAAATGAAAAATTGCTGGAAAAGGCAATTACCTTACTACCAAAGTTGTATGAAACAAAAGTAGAGGTAGCAAGAACAGTAAATATAAAGGGCGAAACAGGAGATTCCTTAGAGAAGAAAGATTGTTTTTCTATGGATGTGAAAGAAGCCGAAGATTTCAGAAATCTGAAATTAAAGAAAAACGATAAGGTAATCCTGGATTTCGGAAATCACCAGGTGGGGTATCTTTCGTTGAATTTGGATTATACCGGCAGTCATCCTGATGCGCCTCTTTGGCTAAAATTTCATTTTGCGGAGCAGCCCATGGAACTTTTCGAAGATCCGGAAACCTATGGTGGATGGGTATGTTCATCCTGGATTGAGACGGAGCAGATTCATGTGGATGTGATTCCCTGTGAACTGAAACTCCAAAGAAGATACGCCTTTCGCTATGTCTCAATTGAGGTATTGGATATCAGCTCCAAGTACAATCTGAAAATCAAAAATGCTGTTTGTACTGCTGTTTCATCTGCGGATGATAATGAACTTTTGTCCTATGAATCAAATGATGAAAGAAAGAAGCGCTTGGACAAAATCGCTGTACGGACGCTCCACAACTGTATGCAGACAGTTTTTGAAGATGGTCCGAAAAGAGATCGAAGACTTTGGATGGGAGATTTGCGAATTCAGGCGTTGGCTAATTATGAGACCTATAGAAAAAATGATTTGGTTAAAGCCTGTCTTTATCTTTTTGCGGCCATAACTTCCGATAAAGGTCAGGTGGGAGCTTGCCTTTTTACAGAGCCCACACCGGAAGTGGATGACACCTTTATGATGGATTATTCCCTGTTTTTTATAGCTTCTTTAAGAGACTATTACGTAGCGACCAATGATTTGGAAGCAGTAAAGGATTTGTGGGGGATTGCTTTAAAACAGATTGAAATTCAAAAGGAGCGTCTGAACAAAAACTATGTGGTAAAGGATTCTGATGAAATTGGCTGGTGCTTTGTGGACTGGAATCTGAATCTGAATAAACAGGTCAGCGCTCAGGGAATCTTTTTATATGCTTTGGATGCGGCCATAGAGTTGGCTCAGGTTATGGATGATGTTATGGCGGAGGAGTCTTTAGCAGATTTGTACTGCAAAATGAAAGACGCTTCCAGACACTTTTTTTGGGATGACAAAAGAAAGGTGTTTGTCAGTGGCGAGAAAAAACAGATTTCCTATGCTTCTCAGGTTTGGATGGTTTTAGGTGGTGCTGTTGATGGTAATACAGCCAAAAAACTGATGGAACAAATCACTGAAATAGATGATGCAGAGACCATGGTGACACCTTATATGATGCATAACTATGTGGATGCACTTTTAAAAGTAAATGAAAAAGAAAAAGCCCTTGAAGTCTTAATGGAATACTGGGGCGGTATGGCAGATATGGGAGCGGATA
>JAILJP010000103.1 GCA_024694625.1 Lachnospiraceae bacterium
TGGCTCAAGATGCTATTAAGACCTGTTGTATTTTGAACCTACATTTACTTTAAACGGGACTCCTATATTTCTCATTGGCTGTCATGCCTCCGTCTTTGACGCTAGTGGACGGCAAAAGATGAGTTGCGGTAACCCACCTAGCTATAGCTAGGAGTCAAAATCACAGGCTTAGCATTTTGGGTTATTTTTTTTGCCTTGAATTTTAAATTTTGCCGTGCTATTATAATTCACGGTAAAGGCGTTGAGTACTCACAGTAGTGATGCATCTTCCGTGAGAGAGAGACGGGGTCACAGGCTGGAAGCCCTGTTCATATTGGTGCAAACGAATTTCAGGTAGGAGTCTACAATCAAATAATGAATTGAGTGCCTGTAAAATAGCAGATGCGGTTTTTGAATTATGGATGAAGCCGGAGCCTTAGCTTTAACAGTTTACAGGAATCAGGGTGGTAACGCGGAGTTTATGCTTCGTCCCTAGAAATAGGGGCGGAGCTTTTTTAATGTAAAAAAGGGCCGACTTGCCCCGGAAATAGAAACAGAGAGGATAAACGAATGAAAGACAAACTTTTGGAAATCCAAAAAAAAGCACTGGATCAAATTGAAAATGCAAAAGAATTAAATGCATTGAATGATGTCAGAGTTTCCATCTTAGGAAAAAAAGGTGAGATGACTGCCATTTTAAAAGGTATGAAAGACGTCTCTCCGGAAGACCGTCCCAAGGTTGGACAGATGGTAAATGAAACCAGAGAAGCCATTGAAGCAAAGCTTTTAGAAGCAAAGCAGAACTTGGAAAAGAAAGAAATGGAAGCCCGTCTTTCCATGGAAACGATTGACGTAACTCTTCCTGCTAAGAAGAATAAAATCGGACATCGTCATCCCAACACCATCGCACTTCAGGAAGTGGAAAAGATCTTTGTTGGTATGGGATATGAAGTAGTGGAAGGACCGGAAGTGGAACTTGACTACTACAACTTTGAAGCTTTAAACATTCCTGCAAATCACCCCGCAAAGGATGAACAGGATACCTTCTATATTACAAAGGATATTTTGCTTCGTACTCAGACATCTCCTGTACAGGTACGTCAGATGGAAAAAGGAAAACTTCCCATTCGTATGATTGCTCCGGGAAGAGTATTCCGTTCTGATGAAGTGGATGCAACCCATTCACCTTCCTTCCATCAGATTGAAGGAATGGTAATTGACAAAGACATTACCTTTGCAGACTTAAAGGGAACGCTTCAGGAGTTTGCAAAAGAAATGTTTGGTGAGGATACAAAGGTAAAATTCCGTCCCCATCATTTCCCTTTCACAGAGCCTTCTGCTGAAATGGATGTTACCTGCTTTAAATGTGGCGGAAAAGGATGCCGTTTCTGTAAGGGTGAAGGATGGATTGAAATCCTAGGCTGCGGTACTGTACATCCCAAGGTACTTAAGATGAGCGGAATCGATCCGGAAGAATACTCAGGATTTGCTTTCGGTGTAGGATTGGAACGTATCGCCCTTTTGAAATACGAAATCGACGACATGCGCCTTCTTTACGAAAATGATGAGCGCTTCCTCAGCCAGTTCTAGATTTTAGTACAAGTATAAAATTACTTCTGGAAATATATTGATTTCCTCGGCACCGTCTCCGCTTTTCTCGTCTCCGACTCGGTCGGTGCTTCTGCTTCGCAGAGGTGTCCACTGGACACCCGCACCCTCATCCCGGTGAATGCCTGTAAAGTCCCAAGCTCGTAAACGGCTTGGTCCAACAGGCATACACAGTGTATTCGGAACGCTCCGCGGATGACACTTCGGAAATCAATATATTTCAGAAGTAAAAGATATACGTGTAGATAATATTTATAAATAAGGAGAATGAAAGAATGAAAACATCTTTAAAGTGGATAAAAAGTATGGTGCCTGGCATGGAAGATGTCACACCTCAGGAATACATGGATGCAATGACCCTTTCCGGTTCAAAGGTAGAATTCTTTGAAGAATTGGACGGGGATTTGGATAAGATTGTAGTTGGTCAGATTAAAGAAATCGCTCCCCATCCCGATGCGGACAAGCTTGTGATTTGCCAGGTGGATATTGGAACAGAAACTGTTCAAATCGTAACCGGAGCACCGAACGCAGTTGTAGGAATGAAGACTCCTGTAGTTTTGGACGGAGGTCGTGTAGCCGGCGGACATGACGGAAAGAGAGTTGAAGGCGGCGTAAAGATTAAAAAAGGAAAACTTCGTGGTGTGGAATCATTTGGCATGATGTGCTCTATTGAGGAGTTGGGATCCAATTGCGATATGTTCCCGGAAGCACCTGCTGACGGACTTTATGTTTTCCCTGAAGATACTAAAGTAGGCGCAAATGCAGCTGAAGTATTAGGCCTTGATGATGCGGTCTTTGAATACGAAATTACTTCCAATCGAGTAGACTGCTATTCTGTAATCGGTATTGCAAGAGAAGCGGCAGCTACGTTCCGTAAGGAATTTAACCCTCCTGTAGTAAAAGAAACAGGAAACAATGAAGACGTAAATGATTTCATTTCCGTTGAAATTGACAATAAGGATCTTTGCAAGAGATATACTGCAAGAGTAGTGAAAAATATTAAAATCGGACCTTCTCCCAAGTGGATGCAGGAAAGACTTCGTGCTCAGGGAATCCGTCCCATTAACAATATTGTAGATATTACAAACTATGTCATGGAAGAGTACGGACAGCCTATGCATGCCTATGATATGGACACAATCGAAGAGAATAAGATTGTAGTACGTAATGCAAAGGCCGGTGAAAAATTCACCACTTTGGATGGTGTAGAACATGAATTGGACGATACCATGCTTATGATTTGCGACGGCAAAAAGCCGGTTGGTATTGCCGGTATCATGGGTGGTGAAAACTCCATGATTACAGACAATGTTTCCACCATGTTGTTTGAGTCTGCTACTTTTGACGGAACAAACATCAGACTTTCTGCTAAGAAACTTGGTATGCGTACCGAAGCTTCCGGTATTTTTGAAAAGGGATTGGATCCTAACAATGCCATTGAAGCTATGAACCGTGCTTGCCAATTGGTGGAAGAATTAGGCTGTGGTGAAGTAGTTGGAGGAGTTGTGGATGTATATCCTGTAAAGAACGAGCCCATTACCCTTCCTTTTGAGCCTGAACGTTACAACAAGATTTTAGGTACTGATGTTTCTGTTGAAGAAATGGAAGACTACTTTAAGCGTTTAGAGTTAGAAATCAGCGCCGACAAGAAGAGCGTTTTGATTCCTACCTTCCGTCAGGATTTACTTTCTTATGCAGACTTGTCTGAGGAAGTTGCCCGTTTCTACGGATATGACAAGATTCCTACTACTTTGCCTAGTGGTGCAGCTACTGCAGGAAAGATTTCCTACAAGATGGAAATTGAAAACATTGCTAGAGACGTAGCAGAATACTGTGGATTTTCTCAGGCTTATACTTACTCCTTCGAAAGTCCTAAGGTATTTGATAAATTACTTTTGGATGGAGATGATAAGCAAAGAGAAGCAGTTGTGATTTCCAATCCTTTGGGAGAGGATTTCTCCATTATGCGTACCATTTCCTTAAACGGAATGCTTGCTTCACTTGCTACCAACTACAACAGAAGAAACAAAGACGTTCGTTTATATGAACTTGGAAATATCTACATACCCAAGAGCCTTCCTGTAACCGAACTTCCTGAGGAACGTATGCAGTTTACCTTAGGCTTCTATGGAGAAGGAGATTTCTTCACTATGAAGGGTGTGGTAGAAGAATTCTTAAGCCAGTGTGGCATGAATAAGAAAGTTTCCTATGACCCTAAGGCAGGAAAGAACTTCCTTCATCCCGGACGTCAGGCAAACATTTCTTATGAGGGACAGGTAATCGGTTATTTGGGACAGGTTCATCCTTTGGTTTGCCAGAACTACGATATGAAGGCTGAGGTTTATGTTGCAGTGATTGATATGCCTTACGTTGTGGAAATGTCATCCTTTGATAAGAAGTATCAGGGAATTGCAAACTTCCCTGCAGCAACCAGAGATATTTCCATGGTAGTACCGAAGAGTGTACTTGCTGGAGATATTGAAGAAGTCTTTGAGAAAAAGGGCGGTGCTTACTTAGAGTCCTATGAACTCTTCGATGTTTACGAAGGAGCTCAGGTACTTACAGGACACAAGTCCATGGCATACTCTTTGGTATTTAGAGCAAAGGATAAAAATCTTTCCGAAGAAGATATTACTTCCGCAATGGAACGCATCTTAAAGGCGTTGAAGGAATTAAATATTGAACTTCGTGCCTAAGAGAGTATAATAGATTTTCGCCGACAGTTATCTTTGCATTAGAAGATATTAGTAACGGTGATTATTGTATTAGAAAAGGAAATTTCAATGAGCGAATTTGCTATGAGAGTAGAGGATTATGACTATGAGCTCCCGGAAGAGCTCATAGCTCAGGACCCTCTTTTAAAAAGAGATGAATCAAGACTTATGGTCTTGGATAAAAGAAGCGGCGATGTGACCCATCGCCACTTTTATGATGTAAAGGAGTATTTACGTCCCGGGGATTGTTTGGTCATTAACAATACCAAGGTAATTCCGGCAAGACTCTATGGCGTAAAGGAAGAAACCGGAGCCTCCGTAGAAGTGCTTTTGTTAAAGCGCTTGGAAGGGGATGTTTGGGAAACTTTAGTACGCCCCGGAAAGAAGTGCCGTATTGGTGCAAAGCTTTCCTTTGGTGATGGAAGACTTCGTGGAGAAGTTGTGGATGTTGTGGAAGAAGGAAACCGATTGATTCGTTTCTCCTACGAAGGAATCTTTGAAGAAGTTTTGGATTCTTTGGGAGAGATGCCCCTTCCTCCTTATATCACCCACAAGTTGGAGGATAAAAACCGTTATCAGACGGTTTACGCCAAATATGAAGGTTCTGCAGCGGCTCCTACTGCCGGCTTGCATTTTACCAAAGAACTTTTGGAAGAAATCAAAGCCATGGGGGTAAATATTGCAGAGGTGACCTTACACGTGGGATTGGGAACCTTCCGCCCCGTAAAGGTTGAAAACATTTTGGAGCATCACATGCATTCTGAGTTCTATCAGGTGTCCAAAGAAGCCTGTGACATTATTAATGAAACCAAGAAAAACGGTGGTCGTGTGATTTCCGTGGGAACCACTTCCACAAGAACCTTGGAATCCGCAGCAGAAGCTCCCATTGATGGAGAAAATGTATGTTTAAAACCTCAAAGCGGAAATACGGAAATTTTCATTTATCCCGGTTACGACTTTAAGGTAATCGATGGATTGATTACAAATTTCCATTTGCCCCAGTCTACCTTAATTATGCTGGTTTCCGCCCTTGCAGGAAGGGAACATGTGCTTGCAGCCTATGAAGAAGCAGTAAAAGAGAGATACCGTTTCTTCTCCTTTGGGGATGCTATGCTGATTATAGATCAGAAGTGATATAAACAAACGTATTAGATTTGTATATGTCATCTAAATTAGAAAGTGGTATAATTTCCTTATTGTAAAGGAGAGAATACCCATATGAAAATGATTAAACAAATATTTCATACGGATCTTAAACATTTATTTAAGAGTTTTTTTGCGCTCATCATTGTGGTGGGCGTTTGCTTTTTGCCTGCGTTATATGCGTGGTGCAACATCTACTCCAATTGGGATCCCTATGGAAATACCGGAAATCTAAAAATGGCAGCCGTGTCCTTGGA
Source organism: Lachnospiraceae bacterium (assembly GCA_024694625.1). Taxonomy (GTDB): domain Bacteria; phylum Bacillota; class Clostridia; order Lachnospirales; family Lachnospiraceae; genus JAILEN01. Next base: position 5,702 of record JAILJP010000103.1, read on the forward strand.
CAAAGGTTATACCGATGAGGATGGTACCTACGAAAACGCCGGTGACGAGATTATCGAAGAGTTAAAGGAAAACGATAAAATTGACTGGCAGTTTGTAGAGTCCCAGGAAGAGGCTTTTGAAAAAGTAGAGGACGGTACTTATTATGGTGCAGTTGTGGTAACGGAAGATTTTACTTACAACATGTACAATATCTTTTTGGAAGACGTTGAGAAACCTCAACTGATTTTCTATCAGAATCAAAAGAAAAATCCCGTAGCGACAAAAATATCCGATACCGTGGTTGAAACTTTGCAAAACAATATTAATGAGAAGTTTGTAAAGGTTATGACCACCACTGTATTTGAAGATGCCAATGAACTTTCTGAGGACATCCAAGAAGATGGTGGAGTGGATGCATTGGTGGAACGCTTAGAAAAAGTGAATTCTGAGTTGGAAGAATACGAAACCACTATTGATGCAGCGGTACAGGGGAATGCTGTGCTGACCTCCGCTATTTCCAATGCCCAGAAGGATGTGGATTATTACAAAGGCAAATCCGCAGACGGAAGGGATGCCTTGGATAAGGCAAATGAGGATATTGCTACATCTCAGGTTACCTTAGGCGGTTATAGTGAAGAAGTAAAGCTTGCCTTGGATACGGTTTCTACATCCTTATCTAATGCCCAAAAGGACATAAAGGAAGCAACCTTGGCGAAGGATGCAAAAGCCACTATGGATGCTATAGATAAAACCATAGAAGATATTGACACTATGATAACCAATTTGAATGCGTTAAAATCTTCCCTTGCTACAGTGGCAGCACAGCAGACGGATAATACCAGTATCAATACTTCTATCAATACCATTACCTCCATTTTGGAGTTAAGCCAAAAGACAAAGGATCAGCTTTCCAGTACCAGAAAGGGTGTGGCCTCATCTTTGGCACAGGATGCATTTACCTCCAACCAAAATGTTATGCTTCAGGAGTTAAAGGGAATTCAAAACTATGTTGACAGTATGAAATCCATGTTAAACGACAAGCTGGTGCCTCAGATTGACGATACCTTAAGTTCACTTTCTACTGTAGTGGAAAATGCATCTACGCTGATGAACAATTTTTCCGGAACCTTGGCTGGAATGGGTGATGTTTTTGGCGCCTTGCAGCTTACGGTAAACTCCGGTAACCAGAGTCTTTTGGATACCAAGGAAGCTTTGGGTCTTTTAAGTGATCGACTGACGGAAACCATTGAAAAGGTGGAAAAGGCTTCCAATGACGAAAAGGTAGAAGTGTTAATGGATACCCTTTCCGGAAATCCCGATATCTACGGCGAGTTCTTTGCGGAGCCGGTACAGATTGACACCACAGCGATTTATCCTGTGGAAAACTACGGTTCGGCAGTTACACCCTTTTATACCGTATTGGCGATTTGGGTTGGTGCTTTGATTTTGACCGCTATTTTGAAAGTAAAACCTACGGCGGCTAACTTCCCTGAGGCAAAGGATTATGAACTCTATTTCGGAAGATATTTGATCTTTTTTGTAGTGGGACAGATTCAGACCTTGATTATTGTTTTTGGAGATTTGTATCTCTTAAAAGTTCAGTGTGTGCACCCCTTCCTGTTTTGGGTGGCATCGGCAATTACAGGCTTTGTATTTACCATTTTGATTTATTCTTTGGTGTTGGCCTTTGGCGATGTAGGTAAGGCTTTGGCAGTCGTTGTGGTAGTAATCCAAATTGCCGGAAGTAGTGGTACGTACCCAATTGAATTGTTGCCGGAATTTTTCCAAAAGGTTTATATTTTCTTTCCCTTCCCTTATGCCATTAATGCCATGAGAGAGTGTATCGCGGGAATGTTTGAAAATGATTATGTGATTTATTTGTTGCAGTTATCCGTATTTGTTTTAGTTTCCCTTACTGTGGGACTTTGGATTCAAAAGCCGGTGAAACCTTTAAGTCACTTTATGGAAAAACGTATGGAAGATACAGAAATGTTATAGAGGGCGAATATGGATTATAAGAAAGCGTTTGAAAAATATAAGGATTATCAGCAAAGCCTTCACGAAAAGAATCAAAACAAGATTCGGGTGGGCTTAAAGGTGAATATTTTGTTGCCTTTGATTTTTTTGGGCATGAGCTTTTTTGCTCAGGGTTCCAAACTGATCTTTTTAATACTTTGGATTGTTTCTTTGTTCGGAATTGCTGCTTATTTGGTGTATGTGGAGTTCACAGACTATAACCTTCAGGAGCAGTTGAAAGAATTTTCCGGTCAAAGCGATTTGGAACCGGAAGTGTTAATCGGTGAAAAAGTAGAGTTGGCAGAAGCTCAGGTTTCACAAAAAATGGATGAGATTGATGCCAAAATTGACGAAGGAAAACAAAAAGTTTTGGAAAAAATAGAAAAGCTAAAGGAGGAAGATGATGCGTAATATTATTCGTATTTTTGCCTCCGATGCAAAAAGACTTTATACCAATGTGGTGGCTGTAGTTGTAATTATCGGACTTTCCGTTATTCCTTCTTTGTATGCCTGGTTCAATATTCTTTCCAACTGGGCACCCTATGAAAAGGCAGCGACCAGTCAGCTTTCCGTAGCGGTTGCTTCTGCAGACAAGGGAACGGACATTGACGGAATTGAATTAAACGTAGGCCAGTTGGTCGTAGACAATTTAAAAGAAAACGACAGTATCAACTGGGTGTTTTTGGATAGTAGTTACGAAGCTATTGAGCAGGTGGAAAGCGGAGATTGTTATGCCGCTTTGGTGATTGATGAAAACTTTTCCGAAGGTATGCTTAGTTTTTTGGGCGGTGACTTGGAGCATCCAAAGATTTCGTACTACGAAAATGAAAAGAAAAATGCTATTGCACCAAAGATTACCGGAAAGGTAAAGACTACGGTGCAGGAAGAAGTAAACAAGGCATTTGTATCTACTTTGGCAGAAACCATGGTAAAGGCTAGTGCTTATATTATGACGGGAGAGGATGCAGACACCTCTGCCTGGTCGGACAGCGCCCTTACCAAGTTGAAACGTATGGATTCCGATTTGTCTACCACCGTTAGTATTTTAGATTCTTACATCAGCTTGATTGATGCGTCCTCATCCTTGATGAGTGCGGCAAAGAGTGTAACCAACGAATTGGATTACATTGAAGACAATAGCAGAGCTATGTTAAACGCAGCCGGTGCAGCCACCGAATCCGGTGAGGAATCCATATCCACCGTTTCGGATATGGTGATTTTAAGTTTTGATGAAGTGGATAAACAGTTGGAACAGTTGCAATCCATGATTTCCCAGATCTTAAAGGATGTGGAAACTACAGGAAAGGTGACAGAGGCTCAGGCGCAGGGTTTGAATACAGCCGTCAGTGCTTTGCAAACTACCTTCCAAACAGGAACTGCCAGCGTACAGGGAAGTTACAATTCCACTTTGGACGGTTATGTGAATACCATCAATGGAAACTTTACAACCATGATAAATGATGTGACCGGTATTCAGTCTTCAGCTTCCCAGACCAATAAAGATGCTACAGCTCTTTTGGAGAACTTAAATGAAGAAGTAAATACTGCAAGAACTACGTTACAGAGTTTGAAAGCCAGCTATCAAAAGACCGTATCGCCTCAGTTGAATCAGACCATGTCCAATGTGGGAGCATCGTTAAATGAGGTTTGCTCCATTTTGAATTACTCCAGCAGCGGAATTCAGCAGTTATCCGATGTGTTAGGTTCCTATCCCGACATGTTGTCCATGGGAAAAGGAAATTTGGAGTCTACCAAAGAAGAGATTCTTGCAATGCAAAAAGATTTGCAGGGTCTGATTTCCGATATGGAAAAAATGGAAGACAATGAGCAGTATAAGATGTTATTAAAGCTCATTGAAACCGATCCGGAATTTATCTCCGATTTTATTTCGGATCCCATAGATTTGAATCAGGAAAATATTTATGCCGTAGAAAACAACGGTTCTGCAACGGCGCCATTTTACATCGTCCTTTCCATCTGGGTGGGAGCTTTGATCTTGGTTGCCATTGTACATACCAAAGTGAAGTCCGTTCCCGGAGTGGAAAAGATTACCACCTTCGAAGAATTCTTCGGTCGTTATCTGATCTTTTTCACCGTGGGACAGTTGCAGACCGTTATCACGGTATTGGGCGCGTTGTATTTTACACAAATTCAATGTGAGCATAAGTTTTTATTCTGGTTGGCTTGTTCCTTTACCAGTTTTACCTTCACACTGTTTTTGTACTCCCTGACCTATGCCTTCGAAGCAGTGGGAGAGGCCATTGCCGTTGTGCTTATGGTATTACAGGTGGCAGGAAGCGGTGGAACCTTCCCTGTTGAGGTGCTTCCTGTGGTTTACCAGCTTATGTACAAATACATGCCCTTTGCCTACGGCATGAATGCCATTCGTGAATGCGTGGCAGGCATGTACAAAAATGACTATTGGATTTATATGTCCGGCTTATTAACCTACATCGGTGTAGCGTTATTTATCGGTCTTATCTTGAGTATTCCATGCAAAAAACTGAACCTTATGATTAAGGAAAGCAAGGAAAAAACGGATTTGATGATATAGATATTTAATGGTATATTGATGATATAGACCGTTGTTTATGGGGATTACGGGAGGTTTTTATGGACGAAAAGAGAAGGAAAAGAAGATCTGAGCTGGAAGATCATTTTACATTGAAACTGGTGAGCAAACCGGATAAGGGACAGGATCCCGAAATCGAAATCTATGTAAATGATGTTTCGGAAAACGGTGTTGGATTCCATTGTGAAAAAGAGTTGTTGATTGGTGACTGTTATATGGGTAAAATAACTCTTTGGACAAAACAGAGTGTGGATGTCTTCCTAAAGATTGTTCGTTGCAACAAAAGAGAGGACGGGTTTTATGAATGCGGAAGTATTTTCTTTGGCATTGAAGACCGTGAGTCCATGCGTATAAAGATTTACCAGATGTTAGAAGACCGGGATAAGGAAGAATGAGCGTAGACAGTATTTTATTTCAGCATTTGCATATTGCGTTTCAAAGTGTGGGACAGAAGGTGACGGTATTTGGAATTGATGTTGCCTATTATGGAATTGTAATTTCATTGGGTATGGTGGTAGCCGGCACCTTTGTCTTGATGGATGCAAAAAGAAAAGGACAAAGCACAGATGATTATCTGGATGTTTTGATTTGGGGATTGATCCTTGGCGTTTTGGGAGCGAGAACATATTATGTTATCTTTTCCTGGGATGAGTACAAGGATCATCTTCTTGATATCTTAAAATTCCGTCAGGGTGGATTGGCTATTTATGGTGGCGTGATTGGCGGTATCATTGGTGGCATTATCGTGTGCCATGTGAAAAAGTTAAAATTTATGGATGTGGCGGATTCCGCAGCCTTTGGACTTTTGATTGGACAGATTTTCGGACGATGGGGAAACTTCTTTAACAGAGAAGCTTTTGGCGGATATTCCGACGAATTATTATCCATGCAGATTCCAGTGGACGCTGTTCGGGACGCTTCGGATATTACCTCTGAAATGATGAGCCATGTTCAAACTATTGATGGGATTTCTTTTATCAGTGTACATCCTACGTTTTTATATGAGTCCTTGTGGAATGTGGGAGTATTTTGCTTCTTGTTATTCCTTTGTAGGAAAAAGGCCTTTGATGGAGAACTGTGGTTTTTCTATTTGGCACTTTACGGATTAGGAAGAATGTGGATTGAGGGACTTCGAACCGATCAGTTGAAATTTGCCGGAACCAATATCCCGGTGTCTCAGGCATTGTCCGGAGTTTTGGTGATCGTATCCGTTATTTATTTAGCTTATCATTTTTATAAAATTAAAGATAAAATTTTGAAAGAGAGAGGGAGCATGAATGCTAAGTGAGAACATTAAAAAATTAGTGCAATATGGAGTAGAAAGCGGTTTGATGCCGGAGAGTGAAAGGGTATATGCCACAAACCTTTTGTTAGACTGTTTTAAAGAAGACGAATATGTGGATTGCGATTGTGATTTATCCAATATCATTTTGGAAGATGTTTTAAAAAACCTTTTGGATGAAGCAGTAAAAAGAGGCATTATTGAGGACAGTGTGGTATATCGAGATTTGTTTGATACCAAGCTTATGAATTGTTTGACACCCCGTCCTGCAGAAGTGCAGCGTACCTTCCACGAAAAGTACGAAGAAAGCCCGGAAGCTGCTACCGATTATTTCTATGGCTTAAGTCGTGCTTCCGATTATATCCGTACTTACAGAGTAAAGAAGGATTTGAAGTGGACGGTAGATACCGATTACGGCACATTGGATATTACCATTAACTTATCCAAACCGGAAAAGGATCCCAAGGCCATTGCAGCTGCAAAGAATGCACCGCAGTCTGCTTATCCTAAATGTTTGCTTTGCGTAGAAAACGAAGGTTATGCAGGAAGAGCAAATCACCCTGCAAGAGAAAATCACAGAATTATTCCAATCCGTATCAATGATAGCGATTGGGGATTCCAGTATTCTCCCTATGTTTACTACAATGAACACTGTATCGTGTTTAATGGACAGCATACACCTATGAAGATTGAAAAGGCTACCTTTGTGAAGTTGTTCGACTTTATAAAGCTTTTCCCTCATTACTTCTTAGGTTCCAATGCGGATCTTCCCATCGTGGGCGGTTCCATTTTAAGCCATGACCATTTCCAGGGCGGACATTACACCTTTGCTATGGAAAAGGCTCCGATCATTAAAAACTTTACGGTAAAAGGTTATGAAGATGTTACCTGCGGTATTGTTAAATGGCCGCTTTCCGTAATTCGTTTGCAGTGTAAGGATGAAAAGCGAATCATTGATTTGGCAGATCATATCTTAAAGACTTGGAGAGGTTATACCGATGAGGCGGCTTTTGTATTTGCCGAAACCGATGGTGAGCCTCACAACACCATCACACCTATTGCCAGAAAAAGAGGAGAACTCTTTGAATTGGATTTGGCACTGCGTAATAACATTACAACAGAGGAACATCCTTTGGGTGTATATCATCCCCACGAAAAACTTCATCATATCAAGAAAGAAAACATTGGCTTGATCGAAGTTATGGGTCTTGCAGTTCTTCCTTCCAGATTAAAAGGAGAGTTGGAAGATTTGGCAGATGCCATCGTAAGTGGAAAGGATTTGCGTTTGGACGAAGTTTTGGCGAAACATGCAGATTGGGTAGAAGAGTTCAAACCTAACTACACCATTACCAAAGATAACGTAGAAGAAATTCTTCAAAAGGAAGTAGGTAAGGTCTTCTGTCAGGTATTGGAGGATGCTGGCGTGTTTAAGTGCAACGAAGAGGGCTTGAAAGCCTTCGGAAGATTTGTTGAAACATTATAAAAGCAGATAATAACAGGCTTTGGGTAAACCCAAAGCCTTTTTTAAACATTTTCTTTAAAATGTATAAAGTCTACAACTGTGTATTTAAATAAACCTCGAAAATGCGTGGTCTGAAGGGGACAAAACCACAGTCGTTGATTTGGTGTGTATTATTAGTTAAAAGATTGAAAAAAATTTAACGTAGACTTATAATTTTTAAGTAAAACATATTTTATAATTTAAGAGGAGGAGATAAATATGTTGTTTCAACTTTATGGTAGCCAGGTAAACACTGTGCTTACCCTTATTGGTTGGGTGTGCGTTTTCGCAGGATTAATTATCATGAACGAAATCGGACGCCGTACAAAGCTTGGTGGAATGCTCGTATTTGTTATCATCCCTGCTATTCTTACTGTTTACTTCATCGCTGCACATTGCGGAGCATTTGGCGGAAGCGATAACTGGACAGTAGCTTACATGGATGGTTGGTTCCATTACTTTAAGCTTTACGCTGCTGACATCGGATGTGTCGGTTTCATGATGATCAAGTACAAAGAAGGACTTGGAAAACAGGAGTGGTTTAAATGGTGGCCTTGGTTCATCGTTGCTGCTAACATCATGATTGCTAACGTTTCTGACCTTGAGTCAGCTTTTGCAGCTTACGGAATCACAGGAGATTTCTCCGGTGCTTGGTGGGCTTCAAACGAAGGTGTATTTATCTACGGTGGATGGTGGAACATCTTAAACTTCATCGCAGGTATGATCAACATCTTCTGTATGACAGGATGTATCAAACTTTATACTTCAAAGGACAAGAACAAGAGCGATATGCTTTGGCCTGATATGACCGTATGGTTCATCGTTGCTTATGATGTTTGGAACTTTGAGTATACATACTTGAACCTTCCTACACATACTTGGTACTGTGGTGTTGCATTACTTCTTGCTCCTACTTTTGCAAACGCATTTTGGAACAAGGGTGCATGGATTCAGAACCGTGCCAACACTCTTGCTATCTGGTGTATGTTCGCACAGGTATTGCCTCTCTTCCAGTTGAAGTGGGTACCCGCTGCACTTCCTCGCGTATACGGTGGAGCTGCTGAAGCAGGTGTTACTACAATGGATCTTTATGAGTCAGCAATCGCTATCTACAATGCAGGACAGGGTAAGACAGAAGCTGCTAACCAGGCAATTGAAGCTATGGGAATCACAGCTGATCCTGTTGCTCAGGGTGTTGTAGCTATCCTTGCAGTTGTTGCAAACGTACTTTGCATCACTGTTATCATTGTTCGCTCTATTAAGATGGGCAAGAATCCTTACTCTAACAACGTATTTGAAGGAACTAAGGACTTCGAAGAGGCTATGGCTAGAGCTGAATAATCCACTACGGATTACATATGAGTTACATATGGAAAACGGATATTCCGAAAGGAATATCCGTTTTTTTTACGTATGAGAGATATGACATTACAATTATAAAGATATACAAAAATACATGCGGTTATTTGTTAAAAATGTACACGAGACTGTTTCCTGAAAACACTTGAATTATATTTGAATTGTTTTAAAATAATCCTTGTAGCGATAAAATCACTTGAGGGAGTGATTTTTAAAAAGCGAAGGAGGAGAAAACATGAACAAGAAAAAAGTTTTATCATTAGCTTTAGCAGCTGTTCTTGCGGCATCTAGTGCAGTGGTTGCATTGCCGGCAACAGGTGTGGAAGCAGCATCCAAGGTAAGTGTGGATTTGGTTACAAAGACCACTGACAATGCTGGAAATACCACTACTTATACGTATGACAAGAACGGATTATTGACAAAGAAAGTAGTAAAGTATTCCAAAACCAGTAAAAATAAAATTGCTGTTACAGCAGATTCAAATTCAACTGATATTACAGATGCAAATGGTGATGATATTGGATGGATTGACACCTACGGTATTACCGGTTCTCATACCCTAACAACCAAGACGGATACCACTACTACCACAAAGTATACATATAATACCAGTGGTAAGGCAAAAGGACAGCTGAAAAAAGCAGTTACTACAGCAGAGAAAAAGGAAACTTATAGTGATGTCTATAGTATTTCCGGAGATGATGCTACAAAGGTAGCTGAGTATAAGGCTAATAATGAAGGAAGCTATGTAGCAACGAGAAAGACTGTTACCACAGATACCTACGCATATAGTAAGGCAAATCTGAAAAAAGTAACATCTGTTACGAAAGCTCCATCTTATGATACATATTCAAAGCAGACAGGAAGATTTGCAAAAGCTACCAAGAACTATAATGCTATTGCTTATGATTCTGCCACAAGTACCTATACCTATCCGGAATCAACAGATACGATGTACTTGAATGGCCCTAGCTACAAGAATGATACTACAACCAGCACTACAGTTAGTACCTATACATTTAAAAAGTCCAAACCTACCAAGGTAAAGAGCCAGACAACAACTGTAGAGAATAATGTTTCTCTTTCTGCTCAGTTTTCTGATAGAGTGTATGGAACAGATGGATATTCATGGTCTAGATCCATTGTAGGATATGATACTTATAGTAGTCAGAATACAGAGGTGAAAGCTGCTACTACTGAAAAGTTTACCTTTGATAAAAAAGGAAATCTAACCAAGCGTAGCTACACAGATCCAGGTACATATACAACACAAAGTACAACTACTTATACTTCTGCAGCCGGTACATCTACTACCACTACAGATCCTGCAGTAGCACATAAGACAGATAAATTCGCAAGTACTTCTAAATGGTCTTATGACAAGAATCGTAATCTAAAGAAAGAGTCTTATACTAGTACAGATTCAAGTTATAATTATAAGACAGAGACTTGCACATATTCTACAGCAACTGCACCTACTACTTATGTATATGGTGGAGAGTTCTATGTAGATAATGTTACAAAAGGAACTGTTTCTTACGAAAACACCTTAAAGAATGGTACAACTACCATTAAGGCGCGTATGATTACATCAAATTCTGTAAGAAACGGAGGAAAGAATCCTTCTAAGACTATTAGCAAAGTGTCTAATACTATTAAGACAAAGAAAGTAAAGAGCACTTATAAGAAGCAGGTAGCTGCTCAGCAGTACAAGCTTACAAATAGTGTAAATACTGCTGCTTCCTTTGGATTATAAGATTCAAAGAAGCTAATTTGAGTTTCTAATGAAACCCACCGCATGCCCTCAATGCGGTGGGTTTTTTACGTTCTTTTTTCTTTTAGTCACATTTGCTAAAAACAAACATCGGTTTTTAGTAGAAGTGTTGAGTTTACACAAGAGGAAACTAATGTTAAAATTAAGGAAACTAATTAATAACGTTTTAGTTTCCTGAAAAAACAAGTTTCCATTTAAAAACACGGAAAATCTAGATTTTTAAACAGGAAACGATTTTTAGTTTTCAAGTTTTCGGAAACGGAGAACAAGGGAAAAGAGTAAAGATGAAGCAAAAGATTGTTGAAGGAGCCTTGGAAGTTTATCGACAAAAAGGCGCAAAATTTACAATGGATGACCTGGCTTCTTATCTTGGAATGAGTAAGAAGACCATTTATACGGTGATTCCGGATAAACGGACGCTGTTTACGGATATGGTAAACTTCACCTTTGATGCCATTAAAAAGAGCGAAGAAGAGGTAATGAATCAGCCTGGTCTTTCTACAGAAGAAAAACTTAGAAAGATTTTGGGAGTTATGCCGGACCAAGTGATTGGCATGGACTTCACTCAGATGTACAGCATGAAGGATAAGTATCCGGAGGCTTACAAAGTGATTTCCCAGCGATTGGAGAGTGGATGGGAATTGACCATTTCTTTGCTTCAGCAGGGAGTGGACGAGGGCGTCTTTCGCCCAATCAATGTTACGATTTTTCAGATGGTCTTTGAATCTTCCTTAGAGCGCTTTTTAAACGGAAGTGAATTGAAAGATAATCGCATTGATTATATGGATGCCTTGCAACAGTTGGTAGACTTGTTGGTGGACGGCATTCGAGTGGAATAGTTAGGAGATATTGAATTGAGCCAGAGAATTTATTTTGACAGAAAATGGAAGTTTAACGAAAACTTTTTCGACGAAATGGTGACATCCTTAATGGAAGAGGGGAATGAGGTGAATATTCCTCATACCTGTAAGGAAGTTCCTTTCCATTACTTTGATGAATCCAAGTATCAGATGATTTGCGGATATCAGAGAGTGATTACACCGGATGACGCATGGCAGGGAAAGCGCCTTCTTTTGACCTTTGACGGCGTAGGCCATCAGACTACAGTTTACTTAAATGGAAAGAAATTATATGAACACTTCTGTGGATATACCGCTTTTACAGTGGATATTACCAATGAGATTCGTTACGGTATGGACAACCTTTTAACCGTAAGAGTGAACTCCAGAGAAGATATTGATCAGCCACCTTTTGGCTTTGTAATTGATTACATGACCTTTGGCGGTATTTACCGTGATGTTTATTTGGACATCAAAGATCCTGTATATATGAAGGACGTATTTTTAATGCCAAAGGTAGACGAAGGAATCTCTGTTCGGGGAAAGAGCAAAGAGGAAATCGCTTCCTATGAAGTGCCCGGTCAGTTAACCACTGTGATTCTGTTGTCTGATGAGGCAAAGGCTTTGGCAGAAGAACGTCGCTTAACAGTACGTCAGACTTTAAATGACAAGCAGATTTCCGAACAGCCTATGGCTGCAAAAGGATTGACCAAAACTTTAGCCGGAAATGTAAAACTTTGGGATGTGGAAAGTCCTACACTTTATCAGTTGACCACAGAAATTTTGGTGGATGGTGAAGTAAAGGATTCCAATATCACAATGATTGGTTTCCGTAATTCTTTGTTTAAAAAAGATGGTTATTACTTAAACGGAAGAAAGTTAAAGATTCGCGGTTTGAACCGTCATCAGTCTTATCCTTATGTGGGTTATGCCATGCCGGAATCCATGCAAAGACAGGACGCCCGCATCTTGAAAAAAGAGTTGGGATTAAATGCGGTTCGTACCTCCCATTATCCTCAGTCACAGTACTTTATTGATGAGTGTGACCGCTTGGGACTTTTGGTATTTACAGAGTTCCCCGGATGGCAGCATATCGGTGGAGACCACTGGAAAGATATTGCTGTGAACAATGTAAAGGATATGGTGGAACAGTACAGAAACCATCCTTCTATTATCCTTTGGGGCGTTCGTATCAATGAATCTCCTGATGATGATGAATTTTACACTCGTACCAATGAGGTGGCACACAAGTGTGATCCTACCCGTCAGACCGGTGGTGTAAGATGCAACAAGAAGATGAATCTCTTAGAGGATGTATATACCTACAACGACTTTGTACACAGCGGTTCCAATGAAGGCTGTGAAGCAAAGGAAAAGGTAACAAGTGATGTGGAGAAACCCTACCTTGTTTCCGAGTACAACGGACATATGTATCCTACCAAGAGTTTTGACTGGGAAGAACATCGCATGGAACATACCCTTCGTCATGCGAGAGTATTGGAAGCCATTAATTCCCATGAAGATATTGCCGGATCCTTCGGCTGGTGTATGTTTGATTACAACACTCATAAGGACTTTGGTTCCGGAGACCGCATCTGTTATCACGGTGTAATGGATATGTTTAGAAATCCAAAGATGGCTGCAGCTGTTTATGCAGCACAGGGAAAGGAAGAAGATGTCCTTGAGATTACTACATCCATGGATATTGGAGAGCATCCCGCATCTGTAAGAGGAGATACTTACATCATTTCAAACGCGGATTCGGTTCGTATGTACAAAAACAATTTGCTCATCAAAGAATACGATACCCATTCTGATTTGTTCCCTCATTTGGAACATGGACCGGTGGCTATCGATGACTTGATTGGGGATGAAATGATTAAGAATGAAGGCTTTTCAGAAAAGCAGAATGAACTGGTGAAAATCTGCTTAAACGAAACCGCCATCCACGGCTACAAAATGTCTGCCAAGGTGGTTTGGGCAGCCTTTCGTTTGATTTTGTTCCATCATATGTCTATGAACGATGCTGTAGATTTGTTCCAGAAATACATCGGTGACTGGGGTGGAGAATCCAAGAGTTATCGTTTCGATGCAATTAAGGACGGAAAAGTCGTAAAGAGCATTGTGAAAAAACCTATGACCAAAGCAATTTTGGGCGTAGATGTTTCTTCCAATGAGTTGATTGAAACTAATACCTATGACGTGGCTTCCATTCGTGTGGTAGCTTCCGATGAAAATAAAAACATTTTGCCTTATTTCCAGGAATCCATGATTTTGGAAACAGAAGGACCCATTGAGGTGATTGGACCGAAGGTAGTTCCTTTCAGAGGCGGAATGGCAGGCATCTATGTGAAGTCCTGCTTTGAAGAAGGCGATGCCGTTCTTCGGATTCACTGCGAGAGTATGGAATCCGTAGAGATAAAATTCCACGTTAGTGTAATGCCTAAATAGGTAAGTATTAAGAAAGAGGGTAAACAAATGCAAGACAGATCAAGAGTGATTTTCGGCAATGATTTGGGCGAAGCTCAGTACAAAAAAGCTATGAAGACCAAAGCAAAAAGTGCGAAAAAATTCGGTGATGATTCCAATGCGAATTATCCCATTCACTTGGAGAAGAATGCTTATATCGGAGATTCTTTGGGAGTACAGAATGTGTTGGTTGGAGACTTAAAACAAAACGCACATTTTGATATATCAAAGCATCCGGACGGAACTCTTCCGGATCCGGTATGGGACAATGAAAAGGGCGTTATTATCGGAAACATCCGTATGGGATTTGGACATTACAGAATGTCTATGGCTATGGCTTCCTGTGCACATCACATGGGCTATACACCTTACTGGATGGATTTGAATTCCTACTATGAAACTACTTGTACCAAGATTATCGGTGCACAGAACGATTTATATTCTTTGGGAAGCCGTATGTCAAAGAATCCCATTTTCAACAAGTTGGTTTGGGAGCCTATGAACTACGAAGGGTTCAGAGCGTTGACCTACAATTCAAACGATCAGGCAAACGCAGAACTTATGGCTACTGTTTATAAAAACGTACCCAAGGATATTCCTGTTATTTCCACTCATGCATGGACCGCTCAGGCAGCACTTCATGCAGGAATGAAAAACGTAGTGTCTGCAGTTTGCGATAACTGGCCTATGGCACTTCACTTTGCAGAAGGTTCGATTCATACCGTTCAGTGTAAGAATGCTTACATGGGCTATCGTATCTGCAACGGAATGATGAAGGATAAGGTATGTAACCCCATCCCTCAGGATGAATTGGTTTATACCGGTCATTACATCGATCATGAGCTTGTAGCAAATATCCAGTCTGATTGTAAGAAGAGATGCGACCGCAAAGAAAAAGGTGAGCCTATGCGTTTCTTACTTACCATCGGTGGTGCAGGAGCACAGAAAGAAATCTTTGCAGCAATTATTGAATACTTACTTCCTATGATTAACAGCGGAAAAGCAGCTTTGTATGTAAACGTTGGTGATTATAAGAACGTTTGGGATGAACTTGTAAAAGAAATCCCCGGAATGAAAGAAGTATCTACTGAGCATTTCAACGACTTCGTTGCAACCACAAAGTTTGCGGAAGAAGCTATTGACGGTAAGGTAGAAGGAATTCACGGATTCTGGCATGAAAATATTTTTGATGCTGTTTATTGTACCAACCTTTTGATGAGAAGTGCTGACGTACTTGTTACCAAGCCTTCTGAGTTGGCATTTTATCCCATCCCTAAGCTTTTCATTAAGCGTGTAGGAAAGCATGAAATGTGGGGAGCAATCCATTCAGCAGAAATCGGTGACGGTTCTTTGGAATGTAGAGATATTCCTCATACCATTCAGATGTTGGATATGTTTATGAATACAGACCTTTTGAATGAGATGTGTGAAAACATCAATATCAACAACTCCATTGGCATGTACAACGGTGCATACAAGGTAGTTGAGCTTGCTATGGGAATGAAAAACATGTAATTAAGGCTTAGGCTTTAAGATAAAAGAGGAGGAAAAATAAATATGGCTGAAGAAAAAATGAAGCTGACAGGCAGCGCTAAGTTGGGTTATGGATTAGGTGCTGTAGGAAAAGATATGGTATACATGCTTTCTGCAAGTTATGTATTCTATTATTTCCAGGATATCATGGGAGCAAGTGCGATTGTCATCGGTATTATTTCCATGATTGCGCGTGTATTTGACGCATTTAACGACCCGATTATGGGTGCAATTGTTGCAAAGACAAAAACAAGATGGGGTAAATTTAGACCTTGGCTTTTGATTGGTACCATTACAAATGCGGTTATTTTGGTAGCAATGTTTATGGCACCCCCTACATTGGATGCCGGCGGTATCGGAGTATATGCTGCTGTAACTTATATCCTTTGGGGTGTTACTTATACCATGATGGATATCCCTTACTGGTCAATGATTCCTGCATTTACCGAAGGTGGTAAAGAAAGAGAAGGACTTACAACATTGGCTCGTTCTTGTGCAGGTGTTGGTTCTGCGTTGGTTTCCATCTTTACAATGATGGTTGTACATGCCTTGGGAACCAAGTTTGCTGCTGAAAATGCAGGTGCTTATGAAATCGAACGTGTAGGTTTCAAGTATGTTGCAATCGGCGTAGCAATCTTGTTCATTATCTTTATTGTAATTACTTGTCTTACAGTTAAAGAAAAATCATCTGTTGATATGGAATCTCCTACAGTTGGAGAAATGTTTAAGTCATTGATTTCAAACGATCAGGCTATGACCGTTGTATTGACAATCGTTATGATCAATACTGCTTTGTATGTAACATCAAATCTTATTATTTACTTCTTTAAATATGATTTGGGTGGAACAAGCTGGTACAACAACTACACCGTATTTAACATGGTAGGTGGTGCAACACAGATTCTTTCTATGATGGTATTGTATCCTTTACTTCGTAACGGATTGAAGTTGAACAACATTAAGATCTTTATCTATGGCGCTATAGCATCTGTTATTGGTTACTTTGTACTTTTAGGATTGGCTACATTTGGTGTAAACAGCCTTGCTCCTTTCCTTGTACCTGGAGTAATTATCATGGCTGTATCCGGTGTAAACAACGTTGTTGTAACCGTATTCTTGGCAAACACTGTAGATTACGGTGAGTTGAAAAACGGACACAGAGATGAATCCGTTATCTTCTCAATGCAGACATTTGTTGTAAAACTTGCTTCCGGTGTTGCTATTTTGGTTTCAAGTATTGCTTTGCAGGTATTTTCATTATCTAACTCTGATGCGACAGAAGCAGAACAGAGCATGGATTTGTCCTTGGCAGTTCCTGAAGCTTCTAAGATGGGTCTTCGTTTGGTAATGACTTTGATTCCTATCGCAGTTTTGATTTTTGCAGTTCTTTGGTTCAAGAAGAGATATATCTTAACTGATGAAAAGATTGAAGAAATCACAGCTGAATTGGATAGCAAAAAAGCAAAGATGAATTAATGATATCGAATGAAGTGTGAACAGTCTTTTGGGAGAGAGTGTGAGTAATAAATAATGGGGTGGAGCCGGCAGAAATGCCGGTTCCTTTTTTGAAAAAGTTTTGGGATTACAAGGGAAAATCCCGACGGAAATGAAAGGGAGATTGATTGTATTTCCCTGGGGATTCAGTTAAAATAAAGTGGTTGGAAAACATAGGGGTTTTCACATAAATAAATTAGGAGGATAAGAAATGATACGAAAGTTAAACGGAGAATCTCCGGTTTTTGTACTTGATACAAAAAATACCACATATGCTTTCAAGGTCATGGAAACCGGTCAGCTGGAACACCTTTATTATGGTGGCAAAATTACAGCAAACGAAGCCGGCGATTTGGAAGCGCTTTCTGAAAAGCGTGCATTCCAGCAGGGAAATTCCATTGCCTATGATCAGGAGCATTTGTCATTTACATTGGAAGATGTTTGTTTGGAAACATCCGGATACGGAAAGGGTGACATTCGTGAACCCTTCGTAGAGGTGGTAGCTGCTGACGGAAGTGCCACAACAGATTTTGTCTATGATTCCGATGAAATCAAAAAAGGAAAAGAAGAGTTAAAGACGCTTCCTTCTTCTTTTGGCGATAACGTAGAAGGACTTCATGTTACCTTAAAGGATAAAAACAACGGATACACTTTGGTGTTGTCTTATTATGTATTTGAAGAGGAAGACGTGATTACCCGTACTGCAAAGTTTATAAACAGTGGTAGCGCTATCGTTTCTCTTCGCAGATTGATGTCCACTCAGTTGGATTTTGCGGAAGCAGGATTTGTTGTTTCTACCTTCCGTGGAGCTTGGATTAAGGAAATGCAGATGGTGGATACCAAGGTTTCTGCAGGCAAGTTTGTAAATGCTTCCTTTACCGGTTCTTCATCCAACCGTGCAAATCCTTTTATTATGATTAGCAGAGAAGGATGCAACGAACATCAGGGTGATTGCTACGGATTAAACTTAGTTTATTCCGGAAACCACTACGAAGCAGTAGAAGTAAATGCTTATGACAAGACTCGTGTGGTAAGTGGTATTAACCCTACACAGTTTAGCTTTAATTTAAAGCCCGGAGACGAATTTGAAGCTCCCGAGGCAGTTATGACTTTCTCAAATCAGGGACACAATGGTATGAGTCAAAACATGCATACCTTTGTAAACGAGCATATTGTACGAGGTGAATGGTCAAAAAAAGCGAGACCGGTCCTCTTGAATAGCTGGGAAGCGAACTATTTTGATATCAATGAATCAAAACTGGTAGCTTTGGCGAAAAAGGGGAAGGAAGTGGGCGTGGAGCTTTTCGTTATGGATGACGGATGGTTCGGAGAACGAAATGATGACAAACGCGCACTTGGGGACTGGTTTGTAAATACAAAAAAACTTCCTCGCGGTGTAAAAGGTTTAGCAGAAAAAATCAATAAAGTTGGTTTGGATTTCGGTATTTGGATTGAGCCGGAAATGGTGAACGTAGATTCTGATTTGTATCGAGCTCATCCAGAGTGGTCCATCGAAATTCCCGGCAAACATCATTCCGAAGGTAGAAACCAGCGGATTTTGGACTTTGCCAATCCGGAAGTTGTGGACTACATCACAAAGGCAATGAAGGATGTGATTTCATCTGCCAATATTGCCTATGTAAAATGGGATATGAACCGAATCTTTTCTGATGTGTATTCACAGCACTTGGCTGCGGATTGCCAGGGAGAAGTGTTCCACAGATACATTATGGGATTCTATCGTTTGGCAAAGGCTTTGACAGAAAGCTTCCCTCATGTACTCTTTGAGGGCTGCGCTTCCGGTGGAAATCGATTTGACTTGGGAGCACTTTGTTATTTTCCTCAAATCTGGGCTTCCGATGATACAGATGCGGTAGCAAGACTTTCCATTCAAAACGGATATTCCTATGGATATCCTATGTCTTGTGTATCTGCCCATGTATCAAATGTGCCCAACCATCAGACGTTGCGTCGCGTGCCAATCGCCAGCAGATTTGCAGTAGCTTCCTTTGGTGTGTTAGGTTACGAGTGCAATCTTTCCGATATGAAAAAAGAGGATTTGGCTGCAATCAAAGAACAGATTGCCATCTACAAGAAGTTCCGTGAATGTATGCAGTTTGGTAATTTCTACCGTGGCAAGTTTGGAAACGTGGTAGAGTGGACCGTAGTATCCAAGGATAAAAAGCAGGCCGTTGGAATGGTCTTCCAAAAGGAAGTCAAACCCAACCAGCCTTACCTTGACTATCACGCATATGGCTTGGATCCTTTGAAGAAGTATCACTTCTACAATGTGGAGCAGCCAGTTAGTATTAAGGCTTTTGGAGACTTGATCAACGGTGCTATTCCCATCCATGTAAAACAGGATGGATTCTTACACAACCTGATTAACAAGTTTGTAACGCCAAAGGGTGATGTAGACGAATATGAAGCTTACGGAAACACACTTATGAATGCAGGAGTTGGATTAAAGCCTGCCTTTTCTTCCACAGGATTTGATATGGAAGGCTCTGTTCGTATTATGTCTGACTTCAATGCAAGACTTTACTTTATGGAAGAAGTGTAAATATCATAGTCTTAGGCGCTGATGCCTAGTGGATTAAGACCTCGCAATTTTGCGAGGTCTTTTTAAATATAAATTTCATGCTGGAAAAAAATTATGCAGATGAGCAGGGGAGGGGGAACTGTGGGTGGTGGTTTCCTTACAAAGGTTTCTTACGTGTGTACCGAGCGAAGTGTTCGGCCGAGGACGACGCGAGGCGGACGCACCGCAGGCCGAACTACTTGACGAGCGACGGTAGACACTTAGAAACCGACTGTACCAGAAACCACCACCCACAGTTCCCCCTCCCTGCTCTCTTACACCACAATTTTGGCTAAGTGTGGAATAGTGATGTGATAATAAATAAAAAATAAATTGTAAGATTGTACAATATTCACAATGATAATTGCAAGACCACAATATATAGTGGGTGGCAATAAAACGAGATACAAGATAAGAAAAAATCCAATGCGTGGAATTCCAATCCACATCCCTCCACAACCCACAAACCGCGAAAAAACGTGGTTTGCGGGTTGATTTTTTCCTGGTTATGCTTTAAAATTTGTTTATCAGTGGTAGAAAGTGGATGAAAGTGGAACGAAATGGAGAGAGGAGGTGTCCCTTATGTTCATGGGTGAATATCGCCACAACATAGACGAAAAGGGGCGCTTAATCGTACCGGCAAAGTTTCGTGAAGCGTTGGGAAAAGAGTTCGTAGTTACTAAGGGAATCGACCAGTGTCTGTTCGTTTATCCCTTATCTGAATGGAAAATCATCGAAGAAAAATTCCGAGAAGCGAATACCACCACAGCAAATGCTCGTAAGTTTGCCAGATTTTTCTTTGCAGGAGCCTGCAATGTGGAAATCGATAAGCAGGGCAGAATCCTTTTGCCCAATCAGTTGCGTGAGTTTGCAGATCTTACAAAGGATATTGTTACCGTTGGTGTTTTAAACCGTGTAGAAATCTGGAGCGGTTCCAAATGGGATGAGAATAATACCTTTGACGATATGGATGAAATTGCCGAACAGATGGCAGAGTTGGGAATCGGTATTTAAGATATGAAAGAATTTGTACATTATTCCGTTATGTTAAATGAAGTGCTAGATGCTTTGGATATCAAAGAAGACGGCATCTATGTGGATGGTACCCTGGGTGGCGCCGGACACAGCACAGAAATTTGCAAACGCTTAACTACCGGCAGACTGATTGGTTTCGATCAGGATGAAGATGCTATCCGTGCCGCTACCGATAAATTAAAAGAAAATCATCAGCTGGAAAAAGTCACTATTGTTCATAGTAATTACGAAAACATGAAAGAGGAATTGGAAAAGCTCGGCATATCAAAGGTGGATGGAATCCTACTTGATTTGGGGGTTTCCTCATTTCAACTTGATACCGGAGAGCGGGGCTTTTCCTACATGCAGGAAGATGCACCTTTGGATATGCGTATGGACAGACGAAATCCGAAAACAGCGGCGACTATTTTAAACGAATATTCCGAAGAGGAATTATTTCATATCATCCGAGATTACGGAGAAGACAAGTTCGCAAAAAATATTGCGAAACACATCGTTGCAAAAAGGCAACAGCAGCCTTTTGAAACGGTGGGACAGTTAAATGAAGTGATTGATGCTTCCATTCCGGCAAAGATGAAAAAGACCGGAGGACATCCTTCCAAGCGAACCTTTCAGGCACTTCGTATTGAATTGAACCGAGAACTGTTCGTTTTGGAAGAAAATCTCGATGATATGATTGACCTTTTAAACGAGGAGGGACGATTGGCAATTATCACCTTCCACAGTTTGGAAGATCGAATTGTGAAAAACAGCTTTAAGAAAAATGAAGATCCTTGTACTTGCCCAAAAGATTTTCCGGTTTGTGTGTGCGGAAAAAAGTCCAAGGGAAAACAATTAACAAGAAAACCTATTCTTCCCAGCGAAAGAGAGCTAGAGGAAAACTCCAGATCCAAAAGTGCAAAACTTCGGGTATTTCGCAAGAAGAGTGGAAAGTAACTTTAAACTTTAAGCGAGGCAACGCTTTTAGGAGGAGAGGGATCTCCGTTATAGAAAAACAGCGAATTTAGCGTGATGCTATGAGTAGGAAACTTGTATCGATTGCCTCCGCGTGAAGCGGAGGGATCGAACAGGATGTGAGGTGTGTGAATATGAGGGAAATTCAAACCTATTATTACAGCAATGGAAATGCTGCGTTGAATCAAGAATATTACGGATATCAAGTGGAGGGAAATACTGTTTCTGTTGGAGACATCCTTCCGGATCGTGATGCCCGAAGAAGAGAATTAGAAGAAGAAAAAAGACGTAAACAAAAGAGTCGTGCCAGACAAAATGCCAGAGCTTTAAAAAGAAGCAGGGTTACTGCAGGTATGGTGATTATGGCAGTGTTGTTCTTTGGTGCTTTTTTCATCGGTTACGTAAACCTTCAGACCAGCATTCGTGCCCATATGGGAAACATTGCTACATTGAAGGAAGATATCAGTGATTTAAAGGCTTCCAACAGTGCGGCACAATCCAGAATCAGTACAGCGACAGATATCAATGAAATTAAGAACAAGGCATTGAACGAATATGGCATGGTCTATGCAAATGAAGGCCAAATAGTGTATTATGATATAGAAGATGAGGACTATATGAGTCGATACTAAACCATCTTTTGGGAAGATGTTATCGTGGTAAACAGAAGAAGAAACAAAAAGCAAATAAAGGACAGATTATCAAGAAGAATGCAGAGAAGGCTGACCATTGTGTTTGGCGTTGTATGCGTTCTTTTTGTCGTTCTGATAGGCCGGTTGATGTATATCGAATACACCAGCGGTGATAAATATGAAAAGATTGTACTTTCTCAGTTGGAATACGACAGTACCACTATTCCGTACAAGAGAGGGGATATTGTGGATTCCAAAGGAACCGTACTAGCCACTTCTGTGGATGTGTACAATGTAATTTTGGATGCAAAGGTTTTGAATCAAAACGAGGACAAGATTGATTCCACCATTTCCTATGTTACAAAGTGCTTCCCGGAAATTACAGAAGAAACCATTCGAACAAAACTTACGGAAAAAAGCGAGAGTCAGTACATTGTTTTAGCAAAGGGCGTATCCTATGAGGAAATGGCAGCCTTTGAAGAATATGCAGATGGAAAAGAGACCAAGAATCAGATTTCTGGTATTTGGTTTGAAAAGGAATATACAAGAGTATATCCTTATTCCACTTTGGCCTCTGCGTTGGTGGGCTTTGTCTCCGCCGGAAACAACGGTATGATTGGTTTGGAAAATGAATACAATGATACTTTAAATGGTGTTAATGGTCGCTCCTACGGATATTTGAATTCCGACAAGGATTTGGAACAGACGGTAATTGATCCGGAAAATGGAAAAAATATTATCACCTCCATTGATATGAACATTCAAAGTATCGTGGAGCAGGAGATTTTAAACTTTAACAATGCTTTGGCGGATGAGGAAAACAACGGAAGTTTGAATACCGCTGTGTTGATTATGAATCCTCAAAACGGAGAGATTTACTCCATGGCGACTTATCCCACCTTTGACTTATCCAATCCCTGGGATTTGACGGGACTTTACACCCAGGAAGAAATCGACGCCATGGATTCCAATACCCAGTTGGATGCCCTAAACAGTCTTTGGCAGAATTTTACAGTGACTCATACCTACGAGCCCGGTTCTACCTTTAAACCTTTTACAGTAGCTATGGGCTTAGAAAGTGGTGCGCTTACCGGAGATGAAACCTTCTTTTGTGATGGTGTGGAAAAAATCAGCGGACATGAGATTCACTGTGTAAATCGTTCCGGTCACGGCGTTGAAACGGTGGCGGGAGCATTGATGGATTCCTGCAACGATGCTTTGATGCAAATGTCCTATTTGATTGGTGGCTCCAATTTCTATTACTATCAGAGACTGTTTGGATTTGGACAAAAGACCAATGTGGATCTTCCCGGTGAATCGAGAACTGATTCTTTGTTGTTTTCTGAGGACGATTTGTCAAAAACCGTAAACCTTGCAACCAACTCTTTCGGACAGAACTTTAATACCACCATGGTTCAGTTGGGCTCTGCTTTTTGTTCTTTGGTCAACGGAGGAAATCTTTATCAGCCCCATGTGGTAACCCGTATAGAAGATGAGTCGGGAAATGTTTTGGAAGAAATCAATCCTGTAGTGGAAAAAGAAACGGTTTCCGATGAGGTTTCTGACCAGATTAAATCTTATTTGCGTCAGGTAGTGGAATCCGGAACCGGTAAGACTGCAGGGGTGGCAGGCTATGACTTGGGAGGCAAAACAGGTACCGCCCAAAAGATTCCAAGAGGAGACGGTAATTATTTGGTGTCATTTATCGGATATGCTCCACAAGATGACCCGGAAGTGCTAATATATTGTGTTGTGGATCAGCCAAATGTAGAAGATCAGGCGCACAGTGTGTACGCTCAGCAAATCGTTCACAACATTTTAGTGCAGATTCTGCCTTATTTAAATATTGAAAAAATAGAAGAGCCGGAGGGTTCCACTGCAACAGCGGAATTGATTTCCTATGGTTCATAACAAGGAGTAAGTATGTTGGATATTAAAATGATGGTGTTATCCTTTGCTTTGGCATTTGCCATTGTGGCACTTTTTATGCCGGTGCTGATTAAAAAATTAAAGGAATTGAAAGCTTCTCAGACAGAAAGAGAATGTTTGGAGTCTCATCAGGCAAAAGTAGGTACACCTACCATGGGCGGACTTTTGATTATGCTTGCAGTGCTTGTGGTTGGTATCATCGTTTCCTTTGTTTTTCCTGGAAAGACTCAGGCAGTTTTAATCTTAACCATTGGATTTGGAATTATTGGATTCTTGGATGACTTTTTGAAAGTTGTGCTTCGCCGTTCCGATGGATTGATTGCTTGGCAAAAATTTGGACTTCAGTTTTTGGTAACCATTGGGTTTGCTTTGTATTTAACCAAAGTATTGCAAATGAGTTTGGCCCTTCGGGTTCCTTTTTTGCAGGATGTATATTTGGACTTTGGATGGTTCAACTATGTGGTATTGTTTGTAGCTGTTTTGGGAACTGTAAACGGTGTAAATTTCACCGACGGATTGGATGGCCTTGCAACAACGGTAACCATTATTGTAACAGCTTTCTTTACTGTAGTTTGTGCTATGAATTCCCCTGAACTTATTTATATTTGCGTAGCAGTTATGGGGGCCCTTTTTGGATTTTTGATTTACAACCATTACCCTGCAAAGATTTTTATGGGGGACACCGGTTCCTTGGCTTTGGGTGGCTTTGTTGCCGGTATTGCTTATGTGATGCAAATGCCTTTGTTTATTATTTTGGTTGGATTGATCTATATGATTGAAGTAATTTCCGTTATTTTACAGGTGGGATATTTCAAACTTACCCACGGAAAGAGAATCTTTCGCATGGCCCCTATTCACCATCATTTTGAATTGGGTGGATGGTCAGAAAAAAAGGTCGTTGTTGTATTTGATCTTGTTACCTTGGTAATGTGTATAATTGCTTATTTTGGAGTTTAAAATGGAAGTATATTTAGTAGTCGGAACAGGAAAGAGCGGAATTGCCGCATCCAATTTATTAAAAGAAAAAAATGAGAAATTCTATCTTTACGATGGAAATGCAAATTTAAACATTGAGGACTTAAAAGAAAAGAATCCTTCCTTGAAGGATGTGACCGTCTTTTTACAGGAAGTACCGGATGAAATTAAAGATGAGGTAACTGTGGCAGTTTTAAGCCCCGGTGTACCTGTGGATTCTCCCTTTGTTTTGGATTTGCAAAAACACAACGTAAAGTTGTCAGGAGAGGTGGAACTGGCTTATTCCCTTGGAAAGGGAAGGGTATGTGCCATTACCGGTACCAATGGAAAAACCACAACTACAGCTTTGACCGGCCTTTTAATGGAACAGCATTTTTCTGATGTTCGTGTAGTGGGAAACATTGGTATTCCCTATACCGAAAGAGTGTCTGATGCTACGAAAGATAGTGTCTTTGTGGCGGAAATTTCCAGCTTCCAGTTGGAAACCGCAGATACCTTTGCTCCAAAGGTGAGTGCGATTTTAAATATCACACCGGACCATTTGGATCGTCATCACACCATGGAAAACTATATTGCGGCAAAAGAATCCGTGACAAAGAACCAGACCAAAGAAGACGTATGTGTGTTGAATTATGAAGACGAGGTGCTTCGTGACTTTGGAAAGAGCTTATCTTGCAAGGTGGTATATTTTAGCAGCTTGCAAAAACTTCCCGAAGGTTTGGAAGGATATTACTACAGTGACGGAGTGATTTATAAAACTGGTGATGAAAAGATAATTGACGTGAAAGAAATGTCGATTCTGGGACTTCACAACTTTGAAAATGCAATGGCTGCCATTGCAATGGCGTCTGCATTTGGCGTAACAAAAGAGGAAATTGTTGCCGGACTTAAGGCGTTTCGTGCAGTGGAACACCGTATTGAATACGTTTGTGAAAAACGTGGTGTTCGCTTTTATAATGATTCCAAGGGAACCAATCCCGATGCTGCAATCAAAGGAATTGAAGCAATGGATCGTCCTACCTATTTGATTGGAGGAGGATACGACAAAAACTCCACCTATGACGAATGGATTGATTCCTTTGATGGAAAAGTAAAAAAACTTGTTTTGATCGGTCAGACAAGAGAGAAGATTGCAGAGTGTGCAAAGGCACACGGCTTTATGGATTATTGCTTTGCCGAAGATTTAAAAGAGGCAATGGATATTTGCTACAACGAAGCAAAAGAGGGAGATGCTGTTTTGCTTTCTCCTGCCTGCGCAAGTTGGGGACAGTTTAAGAACTATGAAGAGCGAGGAGATATGTTTAAAGAAATCGCCCGTTCTTATGAGGAGTAAGAGGATTATATGTCAAAAAAAAGACGGTATAAAACTCAATATTTTGATTATGGGCTTTTGATTACCGTAATCCTTTTGTTGGCTTTTGGTATGGTGATGCTGTATTCCACCAGTGCTTACAACGCCACCTTAAAGTTTGGCGAAGGAACCCACTATGTAAAGCGTCAGTTTTTTGCAGCTTGCTTAGGCTTTGTGGGAATGGCGGTTTTTATCAAAGTGGATTATCACTTTTGGACATTGTTTTCCCTTCCGGCTTACGTCGTATCCATCGTTTTATGCGTGTTGGTTATCTTTACCGGAAACGAAAAATACGGTGCATCCCGATGGTTCAACATCGGAGGAATTAACGTTCAGCCTTCCGAGATTGCAAAGGTTGCGGTGATTTTACTTTTAGCCACCTTGATTGGAAAGTCGGATGTGGCCTTAAAGGGGTCCAAAAACGTGCTAAAGGTCTTTGGTATGATTTTACCTTTAGTGGCTGTGGTTGCTTACAACAACTTGTCTACAGCGGTGATTATTCTTGGCATTACCTATATTATGTTGTTTATCGCCAGCAAAGAAACCAGAGTGTTTTTAAGTTTTATTTTTCTGGCGCTTTTTGGTGTAGGTGTCATTGTCCTTTTTGGACAGGGCTATCGAATGACCCGTATCGGTGCATGGCTTCATCCGGAAGACTATGACGAAGGTTATCAGATTTTGCAGGCGTTATATGCCATTGGATCCGGCGGATTGTTTGGAAAAGGTTTGGGAGAAAGTTTTCAAAAAAGTTTCGTGCCGGAAGCTCAAAACGATATGATTTTTTCCATTATTTGCGAAGAACTTGGAGTGTTTGGTGCTGTTTGCGTCATCATTTTATATTTGTTTTTGATTTGGAGACTTATGGTAATCGCCATCAATGCAAAGGATAAAACAGGGGCATTTATTTGTATCGGAGTTATGTCTCATATTTCTTTGCAGGTGATTTTGAATATCGGTGTAGTAACCAATACCATTCCTAATACCGGTATTACACTGCCGTTTATCAGTTACGGTGGTACGGCGCTTTTGCTTTTGCTTTGCGAAATCGGATTGGCGCTGGGCGTATCAAAATACATAGAACCTAAGTAGGATTATGACAAAAAAGAGAAAAAAAGTAGTAGAAGAAAAAGTTAAAAAAAGAAAACGGGCCCGAGTGCTGGCGATGCTTTTTCACTTCATTATGGGACTTGTCATAGTGGGGCTGGCTGCCTTTTTGATCATCGTATTTTTCTTTCATGTGGAAGATGTGAAGTTTAAGGGAAATACGGTGCTTTCAAACGGGGAGTTGGCGGATTATCTCTTTGATGATAAGTACAGTGAAAATGCTGTGTATTGCCTAGGGAAAAACCTGGTACTCCCCCGAAAGGATATCCCTTTTGTGGAGAGCGTATCCATGAAACTGAAGGACCGAAATACTTTGGTAGTGACGGTAAAAGAAAAGGAATTTTTGGGACGAGTTTTGGATGCAGACGGCAACTGGATCTATTTTGATGACAGCACCGTGATTGGAGAGGTGTCTACGGTTTCCTTGGACGGATTGTTGGAAGTTACCATGGAAGATGTGGATTTTTCCAAATTATCTGCAGGAGAAAAGCTCCCGTTGAAGTCAAAACGGAAGAAGGAGTTGTTGAATTTAATCTTTGAATTGAAGGAGGAAGATATCTCTGTTTCCGCCATCCATTTTTATGCTGACGGAAGTATTACTATGGACTATAACGGAATCCTAATTAATTTCGGTACGTCTTCCAATTTGGATGCAAAAGTTATCCGGTTGAAGTACATTTTGCCACAGGTAGCAGACCAGGCAGGAACACTACATCTAGAAGATTGGTCGGAAGGAAATCGAGATATAGTGTTTGAGAAGGCTAGCTAAAAAATGTGGAAAAATGCAAAAAACTGCCGAAAATGGGTTGATAAATTGGCTGAAAAACTTTATTATAGATAAGAGTTTTATTTTGAAAAAAGACTACAAACAAGATTGTGATAAATAATGAGGAGGATGAACCCTTGGTTGAACTTATTCCCGAAGAGCATAGCGGTAATGCTCGAATCGTAATCATAGGTGTTGGTGGCGGCGGAAATAATGCCATTAACAGAATGGTGGATACAAATATTAGCGGCGTTGAGCTGGTTGCAGTAAATACAGATAAACAAGTTTTAGATTTAAATAAAGCACCAAAGAAGATTCAGATTGGTGAAAAACTTACTCACGGACTTGGAGCAGGCGGAAACCCGGAAGTTGGTGAACAGTCTGCAATCGAAAGTGAAGAAGAAATCCAGGCAGTACTTAAGGGAGCGGATATGGTATTCGTTACCTGTGGTATGGGTGGTGGTACCGGTACAGGTGCAGCACCGGTAATCGCAAAGATGGCGAAAGACCAGGATATCCTTACAGTTGGTATCGTTACAAAGCCTTTCTCTTTGGAGCAGAAATTCAGACGTGCCCGTGCTAACGAGGGTATTGAAAAATTAAAAGAAGCAGTAGACTCTTTGATCGTTATTCCAAATGACAATGTCCTTGCCATTTCCGATCGTAAGACTACGTTCAATGATGCTTTTGCAAATGTTGATGAAGTGTTACAGCAGTCTGTACGTGGTATTACAGATTTGATTAATGTAGCAGGAACCGTTAACCTTGACTTTGCTGATGTTCAGACAGTTATGAAAGACAAGGGTATGGCTCATATCGGTATCGGTGTGGGCAAGGGTGATTCCCGTGCGCTTGAAGCTGTACAGATGGCAATCTCTTCACCTCTTTTGGATACTACCATCGAAGGTGCAAGCCACATTATCATCAACCTTTCCGGTAATGTTGGTTTGTTGGATTACCAGGAAGCATCTCAGTATATTGAAGATTTGACAGGTGATGATACCAATGCATTTGTTGGTATTGTAGAAGATATGACAACAGATGATCAGGTTGTAGCTACCATTATTGCTACCGGACTTCCTTCCGAAGAGCCTGTTCAGAATTCTGTTTTCCCCGGTTTGTCTTATCCGGGCACAGGTTCTTCAGCACAAAACAGTGCATTTAGAGCAGCTACCAATCGTGTACAGACTGCTCGTGCACAGAGCGTTGCAGCTACACGCTCTGGCGTGACACCTACACCTGCTCCTGCACCGGCAACACCGGTTCAGCCTCAGGTAAATGCGACACCGGTTCAGCCTACAACAGCTTCCGCTCAGCCGCAGGGTCAGTTCGGCGCTTTGCAAAGACCGGCACAGCCTACCAGTACTGTGAAGGAAGAAAACATCAAGGTACCGGATTTCTTGAAGAACACCAAAAAATAAATAAAAGAGTTCAAAAGGGGTCAGCGGGTTACGCTGACTCCTTGTTTTTTTATTACTGACTTTGTGATAGGAGATTAGAATATGAAGATAACGTTTTTGGGGGCCGATCATGAAGTGACGGGAAGCTGTCATTATGTGGAAGTTGGCCGTAAAAAATTTTTGGTAGATTGCGGTATGGAGCAGGGACCGGATTTGTACGAAAATCAGGAGATTCCTGTAAATGCCTCGGAGATCGATTATGTGTTTGTTACCCATGCGCATATCGATCATTCCGGATTGCTACCTCTTTTGTATTCTCACGGATTTCGTGGCTCCATTTATTGTACTCAGGCAACGATGGAACTTTGCAGAATTATGTTAAAGGATTCTGCACACATCCAGGAGTTTGAAGCAGAGTGGAAAAACCGAAAGGCAAAGCGTGCCGGAAAGCCGGAAGTGACGCCTATGTATTCCGTAGAGGATGCTATCAATACCATGGAACTGTTTAATCCCTGTCAGTACAATGAGGAATACGAGATTTGTGATGAAATTTCTGTACGCTTCATTGATGCCGGTCATTTGTTGGGATCTTCCAGCATTTCCTTTACTCTTCGTGAGCAGGATGAAGATGGCTATGGTGGAAAAGAAACCAATGGGATGATTGAAAGAACCGTAGTGTTCTCCGGTGACATTGGAAATCCGGGAAGACCTTTGATTAGAGATCCCCAGTATTTCCATGAAGCGGACTATGTAATCATGGAATCTACCTATGGAACCCGGGAACGAGGAGAAATGCCGGATTTTGCCACTGCCTTGGCAAAGGTGTTAAAGGAGACCTTGGACCGTGGCGGAAATCTTGTGGTTCCGGCGTTTTCTGTTGGACGAACACAGGAGATGCTTTACTTTTTACGTCGTATTAAAGAAGAGCATATGGTGGA
Source organism: Lachnospiraceae bacterium (assembly GCA_024694625.1). GTDB lineage: Bacteria > Bacillota > Clostridia > Lachnospirales > Lachnospiraceae > JAILEN01. The sequence goes on from JAILJP010000103.1 coordinate 36,186, forward strand.
AGGCCATGACAATTTCCCGGTTTATATGGATTCACCTTTGGCTGTGGAAGCCACCCATGTGTTTAATACCAATATTATGGAATGCTTTGACGAAGAGGCAAAGGAACTGGTGAAAAAGGGAATCAACCCCATTACTTTCCCCGGACTTCGGGTGGCGGTTTCTCCCGATGAATCCAAGATGATTAATGCGGACAAACAACCAAAGGTAATTATTTCTGCTTCTGGAATGTGTGAAGCAGGTCGTATACGTCATCACTTAAAACACAATCTTTGGCGGGAAGAATCCACAGTATTATTTGTAGGTTATCAGGTTCCGGGAACATTAGGTTATCACTTACTTTCCGGCGCAAAGGAAGCCCGTTTGTTTGGTGAAACTGTATCCGTAAATTGTCATATTGAGAATTTGCCTGGTATCAGCGGACATGGAGACAAAAAAGAACTGTTAAAATGGGTAGGATGCTTTAAAGAGCAACCTCCGAAGAAGGTTTTTGTGGTTCATGGTGATGATGAAAGCACGGAAGCTTTTGCACAATCCGTAAAGGAAGAGTGGGGATTTGATGCGTATGCACCTTATTCCGGAGATGCCTTTGACTTGGAATCAGGACGGATGATTGCAGAGGGCAGCCGAGTAGCCAAAGAAAAGAAAAAATCCACACTTAAGGCCAGTTCCAATGTATTTGCAAGGCTTTTGGCTGCAGGACAGCGCTTAATGCATGTGATTGAAAAATGCGAGGGCATGGCAAACAAAGACCTGGCAAAATTTGCGGACCAGATTACCGCGTTAAGTGACAAGTGGGACCGGTAGGGACGGTTCTACTGTCTTCAAATGATAGTTTGTCGAGGTGCTACGGGTGGGCTGAGATACAAATAATTGCTACGTGGGTATACTGCTTTCCTCCGCACCGTCTCCGCTCGTTCCATCCCGGCGAACATCCGTAGCGCTCGCTTCTAAAGTCGCGAGCTTAACGGCTGTACGCAGTGTATTACACATTCGCTCCGCGGATGACTGTCGGAAAGCAGTATACCCGCGTAGCAAATACAATTAATACTAACCTAGCCCGCCCTCGCAGACAAAGCAGGGAGCGTTTTGAGTTTGTAGCCGGTGGCTACTATTATTTCTTTTGCTGCCTTGATTATCTTACATCATGAGACGGAATGCGCTGTCAAGAGTGCTTCGCACCATGAAAATGGCATGCTCTTGACAGCACATCCGTCCATGATGAAATATTAATCAAGCAGCAAAAAGGAATAGGAAAGCGCGTTCCCAATAAACGGAGGTTTATTATGAATATTCGTCCCATGACAATAGAAGATTATGAAGCTGTATATAAATTATGGATGTCCTGTGCAGGTATGGGATTAAACAATCTTGATGATTCCAAAGAAGGCATAGAGATATTTCTTAATAGAAATCCGGACACTTGTTTTGTTGCTGAAATAGAAAACACCATTGTTGGAGTGATTTTAGTTGGAAACGACGGAAGAAGAGCATATATTTATCATACCGCTGTGAATCCACAATACAGAAAACAGGGGATTGCGAAAAAACTTGTAGATACTGCAATTAACGCATTACAGATGATAGGAATAAATAAAGTAGCTTTAGTTGTTTTTGAAAAAAATAATGTAGGTAATGCTTTTTGGGAGAAAATGGGGTTTAATGTTCGTAGTGATTTGACATATCGTAATAAATCTCTTGCTGAAATTGTAAGAATAGATACATGATTATCGAATTTCTGAGGAGGATAGACATGAATATACGACAGGCTAATCAATCTGATGCTTCTAGAATTGCAGAAATGATTGTTATAAACTATAGAAAGAATTTTTTTCCTATATTAAAAAACGAAGAATTCTATTTTGGCGAGTTAAATGTTATTGATGTAGCTAAAGAATATATGGAAAATGAAAACATATTACAGGATACATATGTATATGATGATGGTGTAGTAAAGGGTATGATCCGTTTGAAACAGGACGAAGTATTAAAACTTTATGTTGAACCACATTTCCAGGGAGAGAATATTGGGAGTACATTATTGAATTTTGCTGTTTCTGATAAAGGCGCAAATTGGCTGTGGGTTCTGGAACAGAACCAGCGAGGTATAGAGTTTTATAAGAAAAATGGCTTTGATTTTACCGGAGATACTATGGTAGAAGACGAATGGATACCATTAAAGAAAATGCAGTTATGTAAATTGTAATTTGGAAAGAAGGTATAGTTATGAAAGAAACAAAAATGAGATTGGATCAGCTTCGAAAGGCGATGAAAAAGAATAAGATTGATATGTATCTTATTCCTATGTCAGATTTCCATTCTTCAGAATATGTAAATGATTATTTTAAAGAGATTGAATATTTGACCGGATTTACCGGAACAAATGCAACTGTAGTAGTTACGGAGAAAAAATCCGGACTTTGGACGGATGGAAGATATTTCATCCAGGCAAAAAGAGAGTTAAAGGGAAGTGGTACCGACCTTTTTGAAATGGGTGAAGAGGGGGTTCCTACTGTAGAAGAGTTTATCCGTAAGAATTTGAAAAAGGGCCAAAACCTTGCTTATGACGGTAGAGTGTTCTCTTTGAATCAGCATAAGTCTTATGAAACCATTGCAAAGGCCAATTCTGCAAGAGTTTCTATTTCCAAAAACCTTTTGGATTCCATTTGGAAAGACAGACCGGAACTTCCCAAGACTCAGCTTTGGGAGTTGAAGAAAAAATATGCCGGTGTAACCTATCAGGAAAAGGTAACTTCTCTTCGCGGTGAAATGAAAAAGTTAGGAGCAAAGGCCCATCTTTTGACTTCCTTGTACGACATTGCTTGGCTGTTAAACCTTCGTGCAGATGATATTGCTTCTGTTCCTGTATTCATGTCATATTTTTATTTGAAGGAAAAAAGTGCAACCTTGTATGTGGCTCCGGAAGCATTAAATGACAAAGTTTCAAAATATTTGTCTGACAACAAGGTAAGCGTTAAATCTTACGAACAGATTTACAAAGATTTGAAAAAGGAAACTGTTGCCAGTATTTTGATTGATCCTGATATAGTAAATATTGCATTGATCAAAAGCTTCCCGAAAAAAACCGTATTTATTGAACATGCAAACCCCACAGAGATGGGTCGTTCGGTGAAAAATAAAATCGAGATTAAAAATACAAAAGAAGCCCATATTAAAGACGGTGTAGCTGTAACAAAGTTTATTTACTGGCTTAAGACACATATGGGAAAAGAAGAAATTACGGAAATGTCTGCGTCCGATGTTCTTTTGAATTTTAGAAAAGAGCAGAAGAACTTCTTGGATGTGTCTTTTGATACCATTGCAGCTTATGGCCCCAACGCAGCTATGATGCATTACACTGCTACGGAAGATAACAACGCAGTACTTAAGCCGAAGAGCTTTCTGTTGGTAGATTCCGGCGGACATTATTTGGAAGGTACCACCGACATTACCAGAACCATTGTTGTGGGTAAACTTACAAAAGAAGAAAAGCATGCTTTTACTACAGTGGTTCGTTCTAATATGCGTCTTCAGGAAGCGCACTTCCCTGTAGGTTGCATTGGCGCCAATTTGGATATTTTAGCCCGCGGTCCGGTTTGGGACGAAGGTTTGGATTACAGATGCGGAACCGGACATGGTGTAGGCCATATCTTGAACGTTCACGAAGGACCTCAGTCCTTCCGTTGGAGAGTTCCGGACAAAGGTAAAGTTTGGGAACTTCGCCCTGGTATGATTACCACAGATGAACCGGGATTGTATGTGGAAGATGGATATGGTATCCGAATTGAAAACGAACTTCTTTGTGTGGAAGATCAAAAGACAGAGTATGGTCAGTTCTTAAAGTTTGAACAGTTGACCTTTGCACCTATTGATATTGATGCCATTAATCCTGAAGAGTTAACCCATTTGGAACGCAAGGCATTAAATGATTACCATGCTGCTGTATATGAGAAAATTTCTCCGTACCTTACAGAGGAAGAAGCAAAGTGGTTGAAAACAGTAACTAGAGAAATATAAAATAAGGATTTAATTTATGTACGAGAATCAGAAATTACTTTTAATGGATGGACACAGCATTTTAAACCGGGCTTTTTATGGGATTCCGGATTTAACCAATGCTGCAGGTGTTCATACCAATGCCGTTTATGGTTTTATCAATATTATGTTTAAACTTATAGAAACGGAAAAGCCGGACTATTTTATGGTGGCTTTTGATGTTTCCGAGCCTACCTTTCGCCATAAACAATTCTCGGATTATAAGGGTACAAGAAAGCCTATGCAACCGGAACTGAAACAGCAGGTTCCCATGATTCAAGAACTCTTAGAGGCTATGAAAGTGCCGGTATTAAAAAAAGGCGGCTGGGAAGCAGATGATATTTTGGGAACCGTGGCTTTTGCGGCTGAAAAAGAAGGCATGATGGTAACCATTGTTTCCGGAGACCGGGATTTGCTTCAGCTTTGTACGGATCATATTAAAATCGCTCTTCCTCGTACCAAAAAGACAGGAACGGAAGTGGAACACTATTTTGCCAAGGATTTTACGGAAAAGACAGGCGTGACGCCCAAGGAGTTTATCGATGTAAAAGCACTTATGGGAGACAGCTCCGATAATATTCCCGGCGTTCCAGGAATTGGAGAAAAGACAGCATTTGCACTGATTCAGAAGTATCACAGTATTGATGGGGTTTATGAGGATGCACCCAATGTGAAACCTCCCCGTGCTTCTAAAAATATTGTGGAATTCTGGGAACAGGCAAAGGAGAGCAAGTGGCTGGCTACCATTTCTTTAGAGGCAGATATCGAATACAAATTTGAAGATGCCACTTTGGAGGATATGTTTACCAAAGAAGCCTATCTTTTGTGCAAGGAATGGGAGTTGAAAAACATCTTAGGTCGCTTTGAACATCAGGAAGTAGGTCATGAAGATTTAGAAGCTTCCTTTTCTATTGTGGAAGACGGAAGCAAAGTGGAGAGCACTTTAAAGGAAATGCTGGTTTCCAAAGTGGGCTTTGCAGTTGCCTTTGACGAAAAGGGAAACACCCTTGGAGTATCTTTGAGCAATCAAAGGAAAAGCGTGTTCTTCACAAAAGAGAGTTTATCTTTGTGCTTCTTAGACGTCATTTTATCCAATGTGAATCACAGTAACTTCACATTAATCATGGAAGATATTAAATCTACATTTACAAAGCTGCATTATGACGATGCTCTCGTTGCAAAATCCTTGTTGGAGTTTCTAAACCGACATAGAGAGGTCTGTGGAGAAAAAGGGTTTTATGATGTTTGCCTTGGAGCATATTTGGCGAATCCTTTGATTTCTTCCTATACCACAGAACTGTTGGCAAAGGATTACTTATCCCTTATGGTTCCAACCTTTGGGGACAAGTTTGGAAAAGAAAAGATTTCTTTGGCTTATGAATCCTCATTAAAGGACTATGGGTTATTAATTAACTATGATGCTTATGTGTCTACTATGGTTGAAGAAAAAATAAATGAAGAATTAACAAATAAAGAAATGAAAAAACTCTATGATGAGTTGGAGCTTCCTTTGTTGTTTGTCCTTTATGATATGGAGCGGGAAGGTATCATTTGTAACCAGAAAGAGCTGGAAGCTTATGGTAAAGAATTGCAAAACGGAATTGACCGCTTGGAAGCTTCCATCTATGAAACCTGCAAAGAAGAGTTCAATATCAACTCGCCCAAACAGCTTGGGGTAATCCTGTTCGAAAAAATGGGAATCCAAGGTGGAAAGAAAACCAAGACCGGTTACTCTACAGCAGCAGATGTTTTGGAGAAACTTGCCCCGGAATATCCGGTGATTAAAGATATTTTGGAATATCGTACCTTAAGCAAATTAAAATCCACCTACGCCGATGGATTGGAAAAGTGTATAGAAAAAGACGGTCGCATTCATACCACCTTCCAACAGATGGTGACGGCTACCGGTCGTTTGTCCAGTACAGAGCCAAACTTGCAAAACATTCCCATGCGTTTGGAATTGGGAAAGATGATTCGAAAGGTCTTTTATCCCAAAGCAGGGTTTGTGTTTGTGGATGCAGATTATTCCCAGATTGAACTTCGTGTATTGGCCCATATGTCAAAGGATGACAATTTGATTCAGGCCTATAAAGAAAACAGGGATATTCATCGGGCAACCGCTTCTTTGGTGTTCCACACCCCTTTTGAGGAAGTAACGGAGCTGCAAAGAAGAAATGCTAAAGCAGTAAATTTCGGTATTGTTTACGGTATTTCTTCCTTTGGTTTGGGACAGGATTTAAACATTTCAAGAAAAGAGGCCCAAAAGTATATTGATGATTATTATGAGGCGTATCCAAAATTAAAAGAATTTTTGGACAAACTAGTTGCAGATGCCAAAGAATTGGGATATTGTTTGACTATAGAGAACCGTCGCAGACCGGTACCGGAATTATCCTCCGGAAACTTTATGCAAAGAAGCTTTGGAGAGAGAATCGCCATGAATTCTCCTATTCAGGGATCTGCTGCGGATATTATAAAGATTGCCATGCTTCGTGTGCACAATCGCTTAGAGGAAGAACATTTGGAATCTAAGTTGATTTTACAGGTTCACGATGAACTTTTAATCGAAGCCAAGGAGTCGGAGATTGAAAAGGTGCATCAGATTTTAGAAGAAGAAATGAAAGGTGCGCTGTCCCTGAAGGTTCCTTTGGAAATCGATATGCATGATGGAAAAAATTGGTATGATGCCAAATAAACGGGGAGAGGAATCTGTTTGCTATTATTCTTAAGGGTATAGGGAATACTTATCATTGGAGGGACCTGATATGAAAAAGATGAAAAAAAGGCGAGGCTTTTTCCGTAGCTTAATCAGTTATGATTGGGATGGAAACTTTGAACTAAGTAAAGATATTATTTCCGATGAATACTTGGGACTGACCTTCAATGGAGCCATCATCATGGCAATTGTCCTTGTTGTAATGGCTGTGTTTCAATATGAATTGGGACTTCTTGCATTGGTGAAAACCTATGTTTTGGCTTTGCCGGTGTTGGCAGTGTTTATTGGAGTAAGTTACTATTATTTGGAGTGCCGGACCAATTATATTGTGGCCCATGCTTTGGTTCATATATTTGCGTTGTTTTCCTTTTCCTTTACGATTGCGGCGCATATTTTTGCGGAGGATTTTGGACAGCAGAATTTAAATATTTTATTTATTTATATTGTGCTTTATCCTATTTTGATTGTGGAGCGGCCCCTTCCGAAACTAGTCTTTAATCTTTTTGTCACCATAGTGACTTGGTATCTTATTGTTACCAATTATTCGAACAAACCGGCGGTGTATTTGATTTATATGAGTACATTGCTTGTGGCAACCATAGTATCCTATTTCTTTGGATGCTACACCTCCTGGCAAACACTTCGTGGATTTTCCAGGATGAAAAAAGATGATTATCTTTCCAGACATGATGAGGCAACAGGACTTCGCAACCGTCGTAATCTGATGATGGATTTTGAACGATATGAGGCAGATGGCGGTGTAAAAGGTGTGATTGTTATGGATATCAATGATTTTAAACATATCAATGATACCTATGGTCACCTGGTGGGAGATGATGCCATTTTACATGTAGCAAATATTTTAAAATATACTGCGAAGGACCATTTGATTCACTATTATCGCTATGGCGGAGATGAGTTTGTTGGAATTGTTTCCAAAAACTGCTACAAGGACATGGATGAGATAGCGTCATATATTCAAAACCAGGTCCTTATGACACCTCTTTGTTCTATAGGACAGGGAGAAATTCCCCTTACGATTAGTGTGGGAACTTCTCTGAAAAAAGAGAATGAGTCTTTGGAAGTTTTGCTCAGCCGAGCGGATGAAAAAATGTACGAAGACAAACAGCGCTACAAAGAATCAAAGAAGAATCAATCTTAGTTTCGATGTGAATTGGTTTTACACAATATGGGAATTATGACTATACATACCCTTTTCCTGTGAAAACAGGAGAGGGGTATTTTTTTGATTGAAATTGCAAAAATAATAAGTGAATTTATATAGTTGTAACTATAGGAGAGTGGTATAATTAATTTAGTCTTTTAATTAATAAGAGGGGGTATTGGAACTTGAAAGAAAAAGAAAAGAGGGAATTGAATCGGCTGAATAAACAGGCAGCCTTTCATGTGACGGCAGGATATTTGGGCTTTGCCATGGTGGTTTTGACCATTATCTATGTTGTGGATGAGATTACATCCAACATGAATGCGGCTATGCAGCCCTATATTTTATTTGATTTGTTTAAAATTGCATCCCGTGATGTAAATTCAGCAGAGTATAAATCTGCCATCAATGTAGTTGGACCGCTTCAGGTTGCATCTACTTTTTTGTTGATCGTAACACCTTTTTACAAGGCGCTGTCTGATAAGTATGGTCGTCGTTTGTTCTTGATGATCAATACAGTAGGAATGGGCTTGGGAATGTGTGTTGTTATGACGGCACAAAATGTTCCCATGTATATCATTGGTATGTTGTTTATGTTGTTTTTTACACCAAATGATATGCAGGTGCTTTACATTATGGAAACCGCGCCCAAGGAAAAACGAGCTACTTACAGCTTTGTTGCAAAGGGGATTGCGTTGATTAGCGTTTCTTTGATTGGTGTATTCTCCAGATTGTTTCTGGATGAAAGTAATCCTTCCAGCTGGAGAGGCGTGTATTTGATTCCTGTAATCGTAGCATTGGTAGTAGGTGTGTTATCATTCTTCCTTTTGAAGGAGACTCCTGTTTTTGTAGAACAGCGTAGAAAGTTTTTGACCATGACACCAGAGGAAAAAGCGGCAAAACAGGAAGAAAACCAAGAAAACTCCACTTCAGAAGAAGGTGGTGTATTTAAGGCAATTAAGTTTATTTTTACCAATAAGCAGTTGAGATGGTTGTTCTTTGCAGGATTTATTTTCTTTGCTACCACCTTCTACACTTCTTATTATGCAACTGTGTTAGAAGGTTCTATGTCAACGGCAGATGTGTCTTCTGTATTGGTAATCTATCCGTTGTTTAATGGTATTTTGACCATCTTAAGCGGATTCTTCTCTGACAAGTTGGGAAGAAAGAGAGTATGTTTGGTACTTGGTTCCATTGCGTTGGGGGGATTGCTTTTGTTTACCCTTAGCTGTCGTCTCGGTTGGGGAGCCTTTGCTGCAGGATGTGCATACGGATGCTCCATCGGAGGACTTTGGTCTATGTCAGACACCTTGATTCTTACTATGCCGGCAGAATCTTCACCTTCCGGAATGCGCTCTTCCGTAATGGGTGTAATGTCTGTAATGATTGGAGCAGGAAGCTTTATTGGACAGGCCATCTTCTTAGTTTGCCAAAACTTTGTATCCATGGATGCACTGTTCTTGTTTATTTGCGTACCGTTTATGGCTTTGTCTTTGGTGATTTTAATGACAAAGGTAAAGGAAACTAAGGACGTGGATTTGGACAAGGTTACTGCAGATACCTTTCGCTGACAAAATATGATTTTCTACGAAAGAGAATGCTTTTTGGGCATTCTCTTTTTTGTTTTCATAAAAAAGAAGCGGAATCCCAAATGAAAGGCTTCAACGTAAAAAATAGTGGCAGAGATATGCTAGAAATGGTATAATTTTCACGGTGTAATGGGAATTTCACCACTAGATATTGTAGGTAAGGGAGCAGAAAATGCGATTTATCGGAATTACCGGTGGAATCGGTGCCGGAAAATCAGTTGTGATGGATTATTTGAAAAATCACACATGCAGTGAAGTGGTGCTTGCAGATGATTTGGCAAAAGAGCTGATGTCGCCGGGACATGATTTGAATCAAAAACTGCAAAAGGTCCTTTCCAAAGAGTCTTTTGCGAATCCTGTATTTGAAGAGGATGGAACTATTCAAAAGGAAGCCTTTGCAGCTTATGTGTTGTCCGATGATCGTCTTCGGGAAAGTGTGAATGCTTTGGTGCATCCTGCTGTAAAAGAAGAAGTGCTTCGCAGGGTGAGGGCCCACAGAGAAAAAAAGGATGTAGATTATTTCTTTTTGGAAGCAGCCCTTTTAATCGAAGACGGATACAAAGTATTGTGCGATGAACTTTGGTATATTTATGTGACAGAAGAAAACCGGCGAAAGCGTCTGAAAGAGAACCGTGGTTATGATGATACCCGTGTCGATGAAGCCTTTCGTATGCAGTTGGAAGAATATGAATTTTTGGATGCCTGTTGTGTTACCATAGACAACAATGGCGCAAAAGAAGAAACCTATGAACAGTTGGAGAGGGTGCTTTCGTTAAGAAAACCTCGGAACGTTGAAGGATGAAACTATTACAAATAGATTTGAAAAGCAAAAGAGGAGTAGAAAAGTGATAGCAGTGGAAAACGAAAGAGATTATGTTTTCAGTTTGGATATTGGAACCAGAAACGTGGTTGGTACCGTTGGTTACAAAGATGAAAACGATGATTTTAAGGTGATTGCTTTATACAGCATCGAGCATGAATCCAGAGCTATGTTGGATGGTCAGATTCACGATATCGGTCGTGTTTCAAAAACCATTGGTGTGGTAAAGGAACATTTGGAAGAACAAATCGGCTTCGAACTGAAAGAAGTTTGTATCGCTGCCGCAGGTCGTGTGCTTCGTACCGTAACTACAAAGGTGGCATACGAATATCCCGAAGAGAGTGTTGTTACCGGCGAGGATTTGAACAACCTGGATTTGATGGGTATTGACCAGGCACAGCATGAGTTGGCTGAAGGTGAGGAGCGTTATAAGTTTTATTGCGTTGGCTACTCCGTTATGAAGTACTACTTGAATGAAGAAGTCTTCTCCAACCTGGAAGGCCATAAGGCAAACAAGATTGAAGAGACCATCATTGTTACCTTCCTCCCGGAAGATGTTGTAGATGGTTTGTATTCCGCTGTGGAACGTGTGGGACTTTCCGTTGCCAACATGACATTGGAGCCGATAGCCGCGATCAATGTTGCGATTCCGGAAAACTACCGTATGTTGAATATCGCCCTTGTGGACGTGGGAGCGGGTACTTCGGATATCTGTATTACAAAAGATGGAAGTATTATTGCCTATGGTATGATTCCTTACGCAGGAGACGAGCTGACAGAAGTGATTGTACAGCACTTTTTGGTGGACTTTGCCACAGCTGAAAAGATCAAAAAGGATTCCACTATGATGGATGAGGTGACTTATGAGGATATTATGGGACTTTCCTATACCGTAAAATCCGAAGAAGTATGGAAGCTTACAGATCCTATTATGGAAAAAATTACTTCCGAAGTTGCCGAAAAGATCAAAGAACTAAACGGAGATTCCTCCGTGGCTGCTACCTTTGTAGTAGGCGGTGGCGGAAAGGTTCATGGCTTCTGCGAAACTTTGGCGAAGAAATTGGATATTGTAAAAGAGAGAGTTGCCCTTCGTGGTGAGGAAGTCATGAAGGATATTGAGTTCTTGCAGGAAGGTGTGAAAAAGGATCCCCTTTTGGTTACACCCATTGGTATTTGCTTGAACTATTACGAACAAAAGAACAACTTTATTATGATCCATTTCAACGGTGAAATGATGAAGTTATATGACAACGGACATCTTCGTATTGTGGATGCAGCTTTGCAGGCCGGACTTCCCACAGAAGAGTTGTTCCCTCGTCGAGGTAGTGAAATCAACTTCAAGGTGAATGGTGCAGCCCGTATGGCCAGAGGTGGATTCGGTGAGTCTGCAGTGGTAAAGATGAACGGAAAAGAAGTGGGCTTAAAAACAAAGCTTATTCCCAACTGCGATGTTACCATTGAAGGCTCCACAGAAGGTACATCAGCCAATATGACCATTGACCAGTTGGAAGAGTTCCAGAATTCCACCGTAAGCTTTGTGGTAAACGGACAACGAATCACCTGCCCGAAGTTTGTGGAAGTAAACGGCTCTTTGGAACCGGGAAGCTATATCATCCAAGAAGGGGATGATATTGAAACCAGAGGTTTTTATACCGTTGGCCAGTTAGCAGAATTTATGGATGTTGTCATCGATAAGAATCACGAGATTATCGTAAACAACCGCGTAGGCGATTTGAATACATTGGTATATGAAAACTTTAGCGTGGAATGGACTGAAGGTGTATTTGTTCCCACCACAGAAACCAGCTACGAATCCGAAGAAGAGGACCTAGAGGAAGATGGCGCAGAAGAGTATGTACCTTATAGACCGGATACGCCGTTGACTCAGGAAGCTGCCGGTGAGATTCAAAAACAGTCTTACGGTTCCATTCATTTGACAGCGAACGGAAATCCCGTAACCTTATTAGGACAAAAAGATTATATCTTCTCAGATATTTTCCGTGTCATTGATTTTGATACGGGAGCAGGCGGCGGTCGAACCGTAGTTACCACCATAAACGGAAATCGTTGTGGTTATGCCGATCCCATTAAAGACGGTGATACCGTAGACATCCGTTGGGAATAGGAGAAACATGGAATTATTTAGTATAGCAAGCGGAAGCTCCGGAAATTGTATTTGCGTTGGAAACGAGCGCAACCACGTTATGATTGATGTGGGAATCAGTGGCAAACGTGTAGATGCCGGTATGGCGGAGTATGATTTAAAAACTTCGGACATGGATGGAATCCTCGTAACCCATGAGCACAGTGATCATATTTCCGGACTGGGAGTAATTTCCCGAAAGTATGGGCTTCCCATTTATTCAACAAAAGGTACCATTGAAGCCATAAAAAATACCAAATCCGTGGGTAAGATAGATGAAGGATTGTTTCATATTATCGAACCTGATCAGGATTTTACCATTGGAGAATTGACCGTTCATCCCATTCGGGTGAGCCATGATGCAGCAGATCCTGTTGCCTACACCGTTTCCGACGGTCGCAAAAAAATCGGAGTGATTACGGATTTGGGTTGTTATGATGATTACATCATTGAAAACATCAGTGGGATGAACGTGTTGCTTTTGGAAGCAAATCACGATGTAAACATGCTTCGGGTAGGACCTTATCCCTATCCTTTGAAACAGCGTATCATCGGAGACAAGGGCCATTTGTCAAATGAACTTTCCGGCCAGCTTTTGGGACGGGTGTTGCATGACCAAATGGGACATGTCATTTTGGGCCACTTAAGCAAAGAAAACAACTATGAAAAACTGGCCTATGAAACTGTTAAAACAGAGGTTACCATGGGAGACAATCCTTACAAAGGAAATGATTTTCCCATACATATTGCAAACAGAAGTAACGTATCGGAAAAATATGTGGTATAATGCCACAGGAAAATAAAGAAATAGGAGCACAACATGGAAAACAAAAACTCAAAGACAATTATCACCGTTGTGGGAAAAGACACAGTAGGTATCATTGCAAAAATCTGTACGTATTTATCAAACAATCACATTAATGTTTTGGATATTTCCCAGACCATCGTGTCCGGATTTTTCAACATGATGATGATTGTAGATTTGGATTGTTCTGACAAGCCTTTTGATGAGGTACAAAAAGAACTGGCACAAATCGGTGAAGAGATAGGCGTAGATGTAAAATGCCAGAGAGCTGAAATTTTTGAAATGATGCATCGTATTTAGGAGACCACATGATAAACATATTTGAAGTAAACGAAACCAATAAGATGGTAGAACAGGAAAACTTGGATGTTCGTACCATCACCATCGGAATCTCTCTTCTTGACTGTATGGATTCCGATTTAGAGACCTTAAACAAAAACATTTATAACAAGATTACCACCGTTGCAAGAGACTTGGTAAAGGTTGGTCAGGAAATCGAAAGGGATTATTGCATTCCTATTGTAAACAAGAGAATTTCCGTTACCCCCATTGCCATTGTAGGTTCTGCGGCATGTAAATGTCCCGAAGACTATGTAACCATCGCTCACACTTTGGATGACTGTGCTAAGGAACTTGGTATCAACTTTATCGGTGGATATTCTGCATTGGTATCAAAGGGAATGACCACCTATGACGAATACTTGATTCGTTCCATTCCTCAGGCTCTTGCAGAAACAGAATTTGTATGTAGTTCCGTAAATCTTGGCTCTACCAGATGCGGTATCAATATGGATGCGGTTCGCCTTATGGGTGAAATCGTAAAAGAAACAGCAGAGTACACAAAGGAAAATGATTCCTTGGGATGTGCAAAGCTTGTGGTATTTTGTAATGCCCCGGACGACAACCCCTTTATGGCAGGAGCGTTCCACGGCGTAACAGAAGCAGATGCCATTATTAACGTAGGCGTTTCCGGACCCGGTGTTGTAAAGACAGCACTGGAAAAGGTTCGTGGCGAAAGCTTTGAAGTCCTTTGCGAAACCATTAAAAAGACAGCGTTTAAGGTAACCAGAGTGGGACAGTTGGTAGCAAAGGAAGCTTCAAAGAAACTGGGTATTCCTTTTGGTATTATTGACTTGTCTTTGGCGCCTACACCGGCAATCGGTGATTCTGTTGCAGGTATTTTGGAAGAAATCGGTTTGGAAAGAGCTGGTGCTCCCGGAACAACAGCAGCACTTGCGCTTTTAAATGATCAGGTGAAAAAGGGTGGAATTATGGCATCTTCCTATGTAGGAGGATTGTCCGGTGCCTTTATTCCGGTTTCCGAAGATCAGGGAATGATTGATGCGGTAACCGAAGGTGCATTGACCTTAGAAAAATTAGAGGCAATGACCTGTGTTTGCTCCGTGGGACTTGATATGATTGCAGTTCCGGGAAAAACCTCTGCGGCTACCATTTCCGGTATTATTGCAGATGAAATGGCAATCGGTATGATTAACCAAAAAACAACTGCAGTTCGTTTGATTCCGGTAATTGGAAAAGATGTAGGAGAAACCGTAGAATTCGGTGGGCTTTTGGGATATGCGCCGGTTATGCCGGTGAACAACTTCTCCTGCGAAGCCTTTGTATCCCGCCAGGGACGTATTCCTGCGCCGGTACATTCCTTTAAGAATTAGGGACGGTTCTACTGTCTTCACAAATTATAGTTTATCGGGGTGACTACGGGTGGGCTGAGATTTTACTGCTTGCTACGTGAGTATAACTACTTTCCTCCGCACCGTCTCCGCTCGTTCCATCCCGGCGAACATCCGTAGCGCTCGCTTCTAAAGTCGCGAGCTTAACGGCTGTACGCAGTGTATTACACATTCGCTCCGCGGATGACTGTCGGAAAGCAGTTATACTCACGTAGCAAATTC
>JAILJP010000119.1 GCA_024694625.1 Lachnospiraceae bacterium
CCCAACCATTGCCCAAGCGTCCACAGAGATTATCAACTTAAAGGCAATTCTTAGTTTGCCAAAGGGCACCGAACACTTTATCACGGATATTCACGGCGAATACGATCAATTTTTACATGTATTAAAAAACGGTTCCGGGGCGATTCGAAGAAAAATTGATGAGGCTTTTGGTCCTTCTTTGAGAATTGAGGATAAAAAAGCCCTTGCTTCACTTATTTATTATCCAAGATTAAAACTTGATGATGTTAAAAGTGAAGAACCGGATTTGAAAGAATGGTATCGACTCACTATTTTTCAGTTGATTTGTATTTGTAAAAAAGCTTCGTCGAAATACACTAGATCAAAAGTGAGAAAGGCTATGCCGGAAGAATTTGCTTATATTATTGAGGAACTTATGACTGGACAGCCGGATGAAACGGATCAAGAAGCATATTATAGAGAAATTATTAACTCTATTATTGAAACAAAAAGAGCGGAAGAGTTGATTATTGCTTTGGCAAATTTGATTCGAAGACTGGTTATCGATCATTTACATGTAATCGGAGATATCTTTGACCGTGGACCAAAACCTCATTTGATTATGGATGAGTTAATGCGATATCATTCCGTGGATATTCAGTGGGGAAACCATGATATTGAATGGATGGGAGCAGCTGCTGGATGTGAACCTTTGATTGCAACGGTTGTTCGTAATCAGGCTCGCTACGGAAATTTGGATATTTTGGAAGACGGTTATGGAATCAATCTCATTCCTTTGGTTCGTTTTGCCTTGGAAACCTATGGGGACGATCCTTGCGATTGTTTCAAAGTTCATTATTGTGCCGGGGATACTGCACCTTCGGATCGGGAATTGGATGAAAAAATTCATAAAGCGATTTCGATTATCCAGTTTAAATTGGAGGGCCAGGCAATTTTGAGAAATCCGAATACCAATATGGAACATCGTTTACTGTTGGATAAAATTAATCCAAGGGATTGGACGGTTCTTGTAGATGGAGTTTCTTATCCATTGATGGACAAAAAATTCCCTACTGTGAACTGGGAACATCCTTATGAGTTAAGTGCAGAAGAAAAAGATGTGATGGAAAAACTAAAGTCATCTTTTTTGAATTCCGAAAAGTTGCAAAAACATGTGGAGTTTTTATATACAAAGGGAAGTCTTTATAAGGTTTATAATGGAAATCTTTTGTATCACGGATGTGTTCCTTTGGATGAAAACGGAGAGTTTAAAACAGTTTGTTTATGGGGAAAGAATTACCGAGGAAGAGAGCTGTACGATATCATTGAAGAGTATGTTCGAAAGGGCTACTATTCTTTGGATAAAGAAGAAAAACAAAAAGGGTTGGATATGCTTTATTTCACATGGGTACATCCGGATTCTCCAGTTTTTGGAAAGAAAAAGATGGCTACCTTTGAGCGTTATTTTATTGAAAACACGGAAACTCATTTTGAAAAAAAGAATCCTTATTATAACCTGATTGACAGAGAAGAAATCGTTAATACTATTTTAAAAGAATTTGGATTGGATACTACAAAGGGACATATTATAAATGGTCATGTTCCTGTGGAAGCAAAAAAAGGAGAAACTCCCATTCGCTGTAACGGAAAACTATTAATTATTGACGGAGGTTTTTCAAAAGCTTATCAACCAAAGACAGGGATTGCAGGTTATACTTTAATCTTTAATTCATATGGTTTGGTTCTGGCAGCGCATGAACCTTTTGAATCTGCAGAAAAAGCTGTAAAAGAAGGAAAGGATATTTATTCCGATACACAGGTAGTAGAGCGAAAACTAAAACGTCTTACGGTAGCGGATACGGATATTGGTGTAAAGATGTCACAAAATATTGAGGATTTAACCAATCTTTTGCAGGCCTATCGCGATGGAAAAATCATTATGGAATAGTCTAAACTTATATATCTGTTGATAATAATGTGTAAATTTTAAGGATTATTTGTGAAAAAAGTGTGAATAATGATTAAAAATGCAAAAATGAATGGTTTTGACGGATTTTTGACGGAAACTGAATATACAAAATTACTAAAAAAATCGACTCTTTTTCGAAAATTTTGGATTAAAATAGATTACACCATTGCAATAATACTTCAATTAACACCAACAAAATGTGAAAACAATTATACTAATACACATTTGGGTTTAAGTGTCTCGTAGTTGTAAAGAACGTGATTAAATTTGCAAATAATTCGCAGATTGACTTCTTTTTTTAACCGTGGTTAAATAGCAGAGGTTAATCGATAGATATGTTTTTTATTATTGATATAAACGAGGTATTTATTTATGAAAAAGTGTAAGATTAAATTAATGAGCCCAAACGATGTAGAAGAATTTGTTAAGATTGCATCTGGTTTTGATTTTGATATTGACTTGGTTAGTGGTACTGTATATTTGGATGCAAAATCCTTGCTTGGTGTTTTGTCTATGGGAATTAAACGTGAATTAAACGTTATTACCATGGCGGATGATCCGGAGTTTGCGGATAAAATTTCAAAGTTTTCCGTTGCTTAATATTATCTTTATTCAAAAAGCTTTCAAAGGTTTTCCTTTGGAAGCTTTTTTTCATGTAACTGAGGAAATGGTTTGTTATAATAAATGCTATGGATAATTTAACATTACAAGAAAAACCTTATTTACATATTTCCGTTCGTAACTTAGTGGAATTTGTGTTGCGAAGTGGTGACATTGACGATCGTTCTTCTGGAAGAAATCAGGTGACTGCCATGCAGGAGGGAACCAAAGTCCACAAGAAAATCCAAGGTCGGATGGGACCGGATTATCATGCGGAGGTTCCTTTAAAATTTGCGATTTCTTATGAGGAATACCAGTTGGGAATTGAAGGCCGCGCCGATGGTGTGATTTATGAAGATACGCTAGAAGCAAATTCCCTTTGTTGCGTGGACGAAATCAAGGGTGTCTATTTTGATTTGGAACATATGGAAGAACCTATTGAGGTTCATCTGGCACAGGCGAAATGCTATGCCTATATTTTATGTGAGCAAAATCATCTATCTTCCATTGATGTGCAGATTACCTATTGCAATATGGATACCAATGATGTGAAAAGATTTCGTGACACCTATGGGTATGAGGAGTTGTCTACTTGGTTTTATCATGTAATTTCTTTGTATAAACGATGGTCGGATTTTCAGTTTTATTTTCGAAGAATACGACAGGATTCCATTCATCAGCTGGAGTTTCCTTTTTCTTATCGAAAGGGACAAAAAGAACTGGCACAAAATGTGTATCTTTCCATTCATAGAAATAAAAATATGTTTATTCAGGCGCCTACCGGTTCCGGAAAGACGTTGTCTACGATTTTTCCTGCAGTAAAAGCAGTGGGAGAAGAAGATGGAGAACGAATTTTTTATCTGACTGCAAAAACCATTACAAGAACGGTGGCAAAAGATACCTACCAGCTGCTGGAAGAAAAAGGGTATCGTGGTAAGACAGTGATTATTACGGCAAAGGATAAAATGTGTCCTTTGGAGGAACGTAAATGCAATCCCGATGATTGCCCTTATGCCAAGGGACATTTTGATCGAATTAATGATGCGGTATTTGATATTTTACAACGACAGGATATCTTTGATGGAGAAGATATTTTAAATTGGGCAAAGGAAAGAATAGTTTGTCCCTTTGAACTTAATTTGGATATTTCTTCCTGGTGCGACAATATAATTTGTGATTATAACTATGTCTTTGATCCCAACGTTTATCTGAAACGATTCTTTGCGGAGGGGAGCCGAAGTGAAGGCATCTTTTTGATTGATGAAAGCCACAATCTTGTGGAACGTGGCAGGGAGATGTATTCTGAAACTTTAATAAAAGAAGAGTTCCTTCATATAAAAAAGTATTTTAAAGTTTATCAGGGTGGAATTGTGCGTTCTTTGGATAAGTGCAATCGCTTTTTGCTGGATTTGAAACGAAGGACGTTAAATGAGTTTCTTCTTATAGAAGATATTGATGTTTTGATTTTGCATTTAATGAATCTGTGCAATGGGTTCGAGCGTTTTTTTGAAAAACATATTGAACTAGATGGTATGGATGAAATCCGGGATTTTTATTTTAAAGTTAGAAACTTTTTGAATCTTTCGGAAGGACTGGATCATCGTTACCAAATCTATTGTGACTTTGATGATGATGGACAGTTTTGTTTGCATTTGTTTTGCGTGGATCCTTCTTTTTTGTTGCAGCAAAGATTGGACCGCGGGAATGCGGCGGTATTTTTTTCGGCTACACTGCTTCCTATTACCTATTATAAGAATCTGTTGTGTTGTGATGAGAATCCCTATGCGGTTTATGCGGATTCGGTTTTTGATCCAAAGAAAAGAGGTCTTTATATAGGAAGAGATGTGACCAGCAAGTACAAAAGCAGGTCTAAAGAAATGTATGAAAACTATGCTGCATATATTTCAAAAATCCTACATCAAAAAAAGGGAAATTATATGGTGTTCTTTCCTTCCTATTTATTTATGGAAGAAGTATATCAAAAGTATTTGGAACACTATCATAGGGATGAAGAACTTTTGATTCAAAGGTCTGACATGAAAGAGGCGGAAAAGGAAGAATTTTTAAATCATTTTGATGAATCCGAACATACGGTGGTAGGCTTTTGTGTTTTAGGAGGAGTCTTTTCCGAAGGAATTGATTTGACGGGGAATCGGTTGATTGGGTCCATTATCGTTGGAACAGGACTTCCGGGAGTGTCCAATCGAAGAAAAATAATGATGGATTATTTTGACCGCATCGATGGAAATGGATTTTTGTATTCCTATTTATATCCGGGTATGAATAAAGTGATGCAGGCCGCAGGCCGGGTCATTCGAACCCAGGATGATGTGGGAGTGGTGGTGCTTTTAGATGAACGGTTTTTATATTCCGATTACAAGTCTACGTTCCCACCGGAATGGAAAAACTATTCAGTGGAAACATTGGATAGTGTAGAGTCTTCCGTTAAAATGTTTTGGGATGAAATGAAATTATAAAAAATATAGAAAAAATCTTTTTTAAAAACCATATTTTTTCATTTTTTCATAAATGAATATATGGTATAATTCTTTGAGGTTGTGCCACTATATAGTGTGTATACATAAAATTACATATAGGAAGGGATTACTTATGAGTACTGTAAGAAGAGTTTATGTGGAGAAGAAGAAGGAATTTGCAGTAGCTGCAAATGCTTTACGCCACGAGATTAAGCATCAGTTAGATGTGAAGGGGATTGAAGGCGTTCGTGTTTTGGTTCGCTATGATGTGGAAAATGTTTCCGATGAAATATTTGAAAAAGCAATCAAGACCGTTTTTTCTGAACCACCTGTAGATGATGTCTATGAAGAGACCTTTGATTATGAAGGAAAGGTATTTTCTGTTGAATATCTTCCCGGACAGTTTGATCAAAGAGCAGATTCTGCAGAACAGTGTATTAAACTTTTGAAAGAAGATGAGGAACCTGTTATTCGTTGTGCTACCACCTATGTGATTATGGGCAACGTATCCGACGCAGAGATGGATGCAATCAAAAAGCATTGCATTAATCCGGTGGATTCCCGTGAAATTGGGTTGGAAAAACCCCAGACTCTTACAGATATATTTGATGAGCCCGAAGATGTTGAAATACTGAACGGGTATCGTGATATGGCGGAGGATGAATTCAAGAAATTGTATGACTCCCTCGGCCTGGCTATGACTTTTAAGGATTTCTTACATATTCAAAATTATTTTAAAAATGAAGAAAACCGTGACCCTTCAATGACGGAGATTCGCGTGTTGGATACCTATTGGTCCGACCATTGCCGTCATACTACATTTTCTACTGAATTAACTCATGTTGACTTTGAAGACGGTGATTACCGCAAAATCATGGAAGAAACCTATGGAGATTATTTAGATAACTTCAAGGTATTATATAAGGATCGAAACGATAAGTACGTTTGTCTTATGGATTTGGCATTGCTTGCAATGAAAAAATTGAAGGCTGACGGAAAGCTGGAAGATCAGGAAAAATCTGACGAAATCAATGCTTGCTCTATTGTTGTTCCCGTTGAAGTAGACGGAAAGACAGAAGAGTGGTTGGTTAACTTCAAAAACGAAACTCACAATCATCCCACAGAAATTGAACCTTTTGGTGGAGCAGCTACCTGCTTAGGTGGTGCTATTCGTGATCCTTTGTCAGGACGTACTTATGTATACCAGGCAATGCGTGTCACCGGTGCTGCGGATCCTACCGTTCCCAATAAAGACACCATGGAAGGAAAGCTCCCTCAGAAGAAATTGGTTCGTGAAGCTGCTCATGGTTATTCTTCTTATGGAAACCAGATTGGTTTAGCAACCGGTTATGTAAAAGAGATTTATCATCCCAATTATGTGGCTAAGAGAATGGAAATCGGTGCCGTTATGGCTGCCGCTCCCAGACGTGCCGTTCAGCGTTTGACTTCTGATCCGGGAGACAAGATTATTTTACTTGGAGGAAGAACAGGACGTGATGGTATTGGTGGAGCTACCGGTTCTTCCAAAGCACATAATACAGAATCTACTGCAGTTTGTGGAGCAGAGGTTCAAAAGGGTAATCCTCCTACAGAAAGAAAGTTACAGCGTCTTTTCAGAAGAGAAGAAGTTAGTCATATTATTAAAAAATGTAATGACTTTGGTGCCGGCGGTGTGTCAGTAGCTATTGGTGAATTGGCAGACGGTCTTACCATTGATTTGGATATGGTTCCAAAGAAATATGCCGGTCTTGACGGTACAGAACTTGCTATTTCCGAATCCCAGGAAAGAATGGCAGTTGTGGTTGACCCTAAAGACGTAGAACAGTTTTTGGCTTATGCCCAGGAAGAAAACCTTGAAGCTGTAGAAGTAGCTACCGTTACCAAAGAGCCTCGCTTGGTTCTTTCATGGAGAGGAAAAGAAATCGTAAATCTTTCCCGTGCATTTTTGGATACCAACGGTGCGCATCAGGAGACCAAGGTTGTTGTTGAAATTCCTAAAAAGGAAGACAACTATTTAAATCAATATGCAATCTCTGAAGTGGGAGAAGCAGTAGATAAAAATGATATTGCTACTGCATGGAAGAAGACTTTGGCAAACTTAAATGTTTGTTCCCAGAAAGGTCTTGTGGAAATGTTTGATGGTTCCATTGGTGCCTCTTCTGTATACATGCCTTTCGGTGGTAAGTATCAGTTGACAGAAACCCAGGCTATGGTTGCAAAGCTTCCTGTATTAAAGGGAACTTCTGATACCGTTACGCTTATGAGTTATGGATTTGATCCTTATCTTACTTCCTGGAGTCCTTATCACGGTGCTATTTATGCGGTTACCGAATCTATGGCCCGTATTGTTGCCTGTGGTGGTGATTACAAAAAGATTCGTTTCTCATTCCAGGAGTACTTTAGAAGAATGAGTGAGGATCCGAAGCGTTGGAGCCAGCCTTTTGCATCCCTTTTGGGTGCTTATGATGCACAGATGAAGTACGGACTTCCTTCCATTGGAGGAAAGGATTCCATGTCCGGAACCTTTAATGATATTGATGTTCCTCCTACACTTGTTTCTTTTGCTGTTGATGTTGCAAAAGAAAAGGACATCATTACTCCTGAAATCAAAGAAGCAGGTCATGATTTTGCTTGGATGAGATTGCCGAGAGATTCTTATGATAAGCCGGATTACGCTTTGGTTATGAAGCTGTTTGAATGTGTTCATGATTTAATTCAAAAGAAGGCAATTGCTTCCGCTTATGTTGTGGATTGTTATGGTATTGCTGCCGCAGTTTCCAAGATGGCCTTTGGTAATAAGATTGGTGTTACCATTGACAGCGCCAACGTTACACCAAACGATTTGTTTGAAAATTGCTTGGGCAGTTTTGTAGTGGAAGTAGCAGACAATGCTTATGAAGTAATTGAGAAGGCTTTTGCAAAGGCAGGATTGTCTGATTTCTTATTGAAGATTGGTACTTCCAATGATAAGGGTGCTTTTGTTTATGGAGATGTTACCATTTCCATGGATGAAGCCATTGATTGTTGGAAGAATACTTTGGAAAAGGTATTCCCTACCAGAGCAACAGAAGATTACACAAAGGTGAATACTTCCATTTACGAAGAAAAGAACCTTTATGTTTGCAAGCATAAGGTAGCTCGCCCGAAAGTGTTTATTCCGGTATTCCCCGGAACAAACTGCGAGTATGATAGTGCGAGAGTATTTGAACTTGCAGGTGCAGATCCTATTGTAAAGGTATTTAAGAATCAAAATGCTACAGACATTCGTGATTCAGTAGATACATTTGTTTCTGCAATTAATGAAGCTCAAATGATTATGTTCCCCGGTGGATTCTCTGCCGGTGATGAACCGGAAGGCTCTGCAAAATTCTTTGCAACAGCATTTAGAAATGAAAAAATGAAGGAAGCGGTTACAAAGCTCTTAAACGAGAGAGACGGACTTGCTCTTGGTATTTGTAATGGTTTCCAGGCGTTAATAAAACTTGGATTGGTTCCTTTTGGTGAGATTCATACTCAGACAGCCGATTCACCTACACTTACTTACAACACCATTGGTCGTCATATTTCAAAGATGGCTCATACCAAGGTAGTATCCAATAAGTCACCTTGGTTACAGCAGGCTACATTAGGTGGCGTATATGAAATCCCTGCATCTCATGGTGAGGGTAGATTTGTTGCCAATGATGAATGGTTAAAGACCTTATTTGAAAATGGTCAGGTTGCTACTCAGTATGTAGATGAAAACGGTGATCCCACCATGGATGAAGAATGGAACATTAACGGATCTTACATGGCAATTGAAGGTATTACTTCAAAAGACGGTAGAGTTCTTGGAAAAATGTGCCATTCAGAACGTATTGGAAGAAGTGTTTCCATGAATATTTACGGAGAAAAAGATATGCATATCTTTGCTTCCGGTGTGGAATATTTCAAGTAAGATTAGCGGTAGAAAATACCCACTTGCATATTTGTAAGGGGGTATGGTAATATATTCGAAGTTTTGAGCATTTTTAGGGAAAAGGAAGGAAGAACTCGATGAAAGCATTTCTGATTTTAGAAGACAAAACCGTATTCGAGGGCGTAAGCATCGGTGCGAATAAGGAGGTAATAAGCGAGATCGTATTTAATACCTCCATGACCGGATATTTGGAGGTTTTAACGGATCCTTCATACGCAGGACAAGCGGTTTGCATGACATATCCTCTTATAGGAAATTACGGAATTACACCGGATATGGAGTCGAGTCGTTCCTGGGTAGACGGATACATCGTGAGGGAACTGTCCCGCATTCCGTCAAACTTCCGTTGCGAAGGTACCATTCAGGACTTTTTGGTACAGCAGGATGTGCCCGGTATCGCAGGAATTGATACCAGAGCATTGACAAAGATTCTTCGTGATAAGGGTACCATGAACGGTATGATTACCACCAACGAAAACTATGACTTGGATGAAATTATTCCGAAGTTGAAAGCCTACAACACCGGAGATGTGGTAACAAAGGTTACCTGCGAAGAGAAAAAGACCTATCCCGGTAAAGGCAAAAAAGTAGCAGTTTTAGACCTGGGTGAAAAACAAAACATCACAAAGTCTCTTTTAGAAAGAGGTTGTGAAGTTACGGTTTATCCTGCCCACACATCGGCAGAAGAAATTCTTTCTGTTCATCCGGATGGAATCATGCTTTCCAACGGCCCCGGAGATCCGAAGGAATGTACCGATATCATCAAGGAAATCAAAAAATTATATGACAGTGAAGTACCGATTTTTGCTATTTGCTTAGGACATCAGTTGATGGCCTTGGCTACCGGTGCGGATACCCATAAGATGAAATACGGACATCGTGGAGGAAACCATCCGGTAAAGGATTTAAAGACCGGAAGAGTTTACATCACTTCACAGAACCACGGTTACGTAGTAGATACAGACCAGTTGGATGAAAAGATTGCTGTTCCTGCATTTGTAAATGTAAACGACGGTACCAACGAAGGATTGGCTTATACAGGAAAGAACATTTTTACCGTACAGTTCCATCCCGAAGCATGCCCGGGACCTTTGGACAGCGGATACTTATTTGACAGATTTATGAACATGATGGGAGGAAAGAACAATGCCTAGAAATAAAGATATAAAGAAGGTTTTGGTTATCGGTTCCGGTCCTATCGTGATTGGACAGGCTGCAGAATTTGACTATGCAGGTACACAGGCTTGCCGTTCTTTGAAAGAAGAAGGCGTAGAGGTTGTATTGGTGAACTCTAACCCTGCAACCATTATGACAGACAAAGAAATTGCAGATGAGGTTTACATCGAACCTCTTACTGTTGATGTTTTAAAACAGATTATTATTAAGGAAAAACCTGATAGTGTGCTTCCTACCCTTGGAGGTCAGGCTGGTTTGAACCTTGGTATGGAATTAGAAGAGTGTGGCTTCTTGAAAGAGCAGGGAGTTCGCTTAATCGGTACTACAGCTGAGACCATTTTCCGCGCAGAAGATCGTCAGGCATTTAAGGATACCATGGAAAAAATTAACGAGCCTGTGGCAGCTTCCCAGGTGGTTAATTCCGTGGAAGACGGCGTAAAGTTTACAAACACCATTGGTTATCCTGTTGTACTTCGTCCTGCCTTTACCTTAGGTGGATCCGGCGGCGGTATTGCACATGATGAAACCGAACTTCGCGAGATTTTGGAAAACGGACTTCGTTTGTCCAGAGTACATGAAGTTTTGGTAGAACGTTGTATCGCCGGTTGGAAGGAAATCGAATATGAAGTAATGCGTGATGCAGCAGGAAACTGCATTACCGTATGTAATATGGAAAACATTGACCCTGTTGGTGTTCATACTGGTGACTCCATCGTAGTAGCACCTTCTCAGACTTTAGGTGATAAAGAGTATCAGATGCTTCGTAGCTCTGCTTTAAATATTATTTCTGAACTTGGAATTACCGGTGGATGTAACGTTCAGTACGCCCTTCATCCGGAAAGCTTTGAGTACTGCGTTATTGAAGTTAACCCCCGTGTTAGCCGTTCTTCCGCTTTGGCTTCCAAAGCTACCGGTTATCCCATCGCAAAGGTAGCTGCAAAGATTGCTTTGGGCTACACCTTAGATGAAATTAAAAATGCAATTACAGGAAAGACATATGCTTCTTTTGAGCCTATGTTGGATTACTGTGTCGTAAAGATTCCTCGTTTGCCCTTTGATAAGTTCTTGACTGCAAAAAGAACTTTGACAACTCAGATGAAAGCAACCGGTGAAGTTATGAGTATTTGTAGCAACTTCGAAGGTGCTTTGATGAAGGCAATCCGTTCTTTGGAACAGCATGTGGAATCTTTGATGAGTTATGATTTTTCAGATCTTTCTATGGATGATTTGGATGAAGAACTTCGTATTGTAGATGACCGCCGTATTTATCGAATTGCAGAAGCACTTCGTCGTGGTGTTTCTTACGAACATATTCATGATATTTCTCAGATTGATATCTGGTTTATCGATAAGATTGCCATTTTGGTGGAAATGGAAAAACGTTTGAAAGAGGAAGAGCTTAGTGTAGAACTTCTTCGTGAAGCAAAACGTATTGAGTTCCCGGATACGGTAATCGCACAGCTTACCAACAAAACCGTGGATGAGATTAAGTCCATGCGTTATGAAAACGGCATTGTAGCTTCTTATAAGATGGTTGATACCTGTGCTGCAGAGTTTGAGGCAGAGACACCTTATTATTACTCTGTTTACGGCGGTGAAAACGAAGCTGACGGAAAGAGTGACAAGAAGAAGGTTTTGGTACTTGGTTCCGGTCCTATCCGTATTGGACAGGGTATTGAGTTTGACTTCTGTTCCGTACATTGTACCTGGGCATTTGCCAAGGAAGGTTACGAAACCATTATTGTAAACAACAACCCTGAAACAGTTTCTACAGACTTTGATATTGCGGATAAGCTTTACTTTGAGCCTTTGACTGCAGAAGATGTGGAAAACATCGTAAATATTGAAAAGCCCGACGGAGCTGTAGTTCAGTTTGGTGGACAGACTGCCATTAAATTGACTCAGGATTTGATGAAGATGGGTGTTCCGATTTTGGGAACTGACGCAAAAGATGTAGATGCGGCAGAAGATAGAGAACTCTTTGATCAGATTTTGGAACAGACTAAAATCCCTCGTGCTGCAGGTGGAACTGTATTTACTGCAGAAGAGGCAAAAGCAGTAGCAAATCGTTTGGGTTATCCTGTTTTGGTCCGTCCTTCCTATGTATTAGGTGGACAGGGTATGCAGATTGCCTTTAATGATGATGAAATTGAAAAATTCATGGATATCATCAATCAGATTGCTCAGGATCATCCGATTTTGGTTGACAAGTATTTACAGGGTAAGGAAATCGAAGTTGATGCCGTATGTGACGGCGAGGATATTTTGATTCCCGGTATTATGGAACATATCGAGCGTACCGGTGTACATTCCGGCGACAGTATTTCTGTATATCCCGCACATACCATTACTGCAGACATCAAAGAGAAAATTACCGATTACACAGAGCGTCTTGCTAAGGCTCTTCATGTAAAGGGTATGATTAATATTCAGTTTATCGTTATGGACGGCGAAGTATATGTTATCGAGGTAAATCCCCGTTCTTCCCGTACAGTACCTTACATTTCAAAGGTTACCGGTATTCCCATTGTAGATTTGGCTACAAAGGTAATTATCGGAAAGACCATTAAAGAACTTGGCTACAAGCCGGGCTTACAGCCGGAAGCAGAGTATGTGGCAATTAAGATGCCGGTATTCTCTTTTGAAAAGCTTCGTGGAGCTGAGATTTCTTTGGGACCTGAAATGAAGTCTACCGGTGAGTGTCTCGGTATTGCAACTACATTTAATGAGGCTCTTTACAAGGCATTCTTAGGTGCAGGAGTAGAGCTTCCAAAGCATAAACAGATGATTATGACGGTTAATGATAAAGATAAGCCGGAAGCTGTGGATGTAGCTAAGAGATTTGTAGACTTGGGCTATAAGATTTATGCTACCAGAAGCACAGCAAAATATTTGCAGGATCACGGTGTAGATGCACTTCGTGTAAATAAGATTACCCAGGAATCTCCCAACGTGATGGATTTGATTTTGGGACATAAGATTGATATGGTAATCGATACACCTACAGAAGGTCATGGAGATAAGAATCGTGATGGATTCTTGATCCGTAGAAATGCCATTGAAACCGGTGTTTATTGTATCACTGCAATGGATACAGCCAATGCTTTGGCCACTTCTTTAGAGTCAGCTTTAACCGACTTTACCTTGGTTGATATTGCCAAAGTAAAAAATGCTTAAAAAAATAAAAAAAAGTGTTGACTTGTAACTGGTCATTTAGTATACTAATTTTCGGTCGCGAGTGAGCGACCAAATGGGATCTTAGCTCAGCTGGGAGAGCATCTGCCTTACAAGCAGAGGGTCACAGGTTCGAGCCCTGTAGGTCCCATTTTGGCGGAAGCCAAAATT
>JAILJP010000122.1 GCA_024694625.1 Lachnospiraceae bacterium
GAGTGTATTTGAATGTCATTGACCGGGATTTAGATTGTGAAAGTGATTTTGTAAAACTTTGGAAGAAAAAGTTTGAAGAAGAAGGCTTTGAAGTGAAAGTCAGAAATCGTAAAAACAAGATTACGGTAGAAGATTTTGCCCGTATGGATTCATTAACTTCGGAGAAGGCAGAACTGTTGGATGAACTGTATCGAGGTGTAGAGCGGGCAAAAGAGAACTATGACTTATACGTTTATATTTGCAACATGGAAAATGCTTCTAACAATACCACTTTACGTTTGAACTGGAATGTGCTCTTTGGCATGGGTGATGATGCCCCTTGGTTTGCTTCAGAGATTCCTGTTTTAATGATTTCCACGGCCTATCCCTATCATTTATTTGACGCGCCTATGGTTAAAACCTACATCAACGCTTACAGCGGAAATGAAATGTTTGTTTCTGCAACCATGGAAAAGATTATGGGACGATCCCGGTTTCAGGGAGTAAGCCCTGTAGATGCTTTATGCGGAAAGGATTACATCTAATGAAAAGAAAAAAGACAAGGAAGATCGGTGGAAAAGTATTTGCCATGGTAATGGTGCTGGCTGTGATTTTTTTGATTAATACAGCCACGACTTTTTATACGCAAAATTCCATAAAAGATTCTGGTGAAAAACTAACAGATTATTATATGCCGGCTCAGGAAGATATTTTCGAATTACAAAAAAGTGTGGAACGTACCCAAAAGTATCTAAATATTATCGCTCTTTATGACAATGCAGAGCTTCGAACAGGACTGGAAGCAGCGATGGATGGAGAACTTGCGTCAATCGAAGAACGTATTCATTCTGTTGACGGATACCTGGAAAAATCGGACAACCCTGCATTGAAATCCTCTTACGAGGCCTATCGAGATTTTGTGGAACAGGAGACTGCATTGATTGTGGAAATCAGACAATGTGTGGATAAGGGAGACTTTGTCACAGCAAATATGAAATTATCCACAGAATTTCAGGAACTGGTTACTACCGTAGGAGAGCCCACAGAGATGGCTTTTGTAGAGGAGCTTAAAAGTGCAATCGACAAAGCCTCTTTGCAATATGAAAAGGCGGTTCTTTTAAGCGTTCGGGTGACGAATGTGATGTTTGTACTTTTTATTTTGACTGTAGTGGTGATTGTGGTAGTTGTAAACAACACGGTAAGTAAACCGGCCAAAAGTGCGGAAAAGCAGTTGGATAAAATCATTCAAGACATCAATGAAAACCACGGAAATCTAAATGAAAGAATTGCGATATCCTCAAGGGACGAAATTGGAAAACTTTCCGATGGTATCAATAATTTCATGGCGAACCTTCAGACCATTATGCAAAAGATAAAAGAGGATTCTGGTTTGATGAATGAGTCCGTTGAAACTATGAACACAAGTATTGTGGCTTCCAGTGATAATGTGGAAAGCATTGCCAGTGTTATGGAGGAGTTGACTGCAAGCTTCCAGGAGATTTCTGCAAACATCGAGCTGTTGAATACCAATACGAAACAGGTGATGGAAACGGTGAATGTGGTGAAAAATGAAACCGGTCATGGTTCCGACGTATCTGCCGATATGAAGGCTCTTGCCATTGGTATTAAAGAGGAAACCGAGAAGAAGAAAACTAAAATTGAAAGTCTCATGACTGAGAAAAAAGAGATGATTTTGTCTTCTATTGAGGAAAGTAAGCAGGTAGATGAAATTAATCATCTTACGGAAGATATTTTGGAAATTGCCAGTCAGACCAATCTTTTGGCATTAAACGCATCCATAGAAGCAGCCCGTGCCGGAGAGGCAGGAAAGGGATTTGCGGTTGTTGCCGATGAAATTCGACAACTGGCAGAAAATTCCAGAGAAACCGCTAACGATATTCAGGATATTTCCGGGAATGTGGTAGGCGCGGTGGAAAGCCTTATGGCAAATGCCAACGATCTTCTAGTGTTTATGCAGGAAACGATTTTAAACGATTATGTGGGGTTTGAAGGTGCTACAGATATGTACTCGGAAAAATCGGAAACCTTAGACAACATTATGGGCGCTTTTTTGAACAGTGTAGGAACCCTTCAGGATATTATGGGAGAAGTGGCGGAAACCATCGAAGGAATTTCATCAGCTATGAGTGAGAGTACCAATGGGGTTACCACCGCCGCGGAAAACATTTCTGAACTGGCTATTTCCATATCAGATATTAAGAAAGAGGCCAACAGTAATTTAGATGTATCCAACCTGTTAAAAGGTGAAGTGGATCGCTTCGAAGTAATCTGATGGAAAACAGATGAAAATGTAGTTTGAAATTACCTGTAATTCGCAGGATAGAAATTGGAGATATATAAATGAAAGGTATCATTTTTGATTTAGATGGTGTGATTTGTTTTACAGACGAGTATCACTATTTTGCATGGAAACAGATTGCAGACGAGGAACATATCCCGTTTGATCGAAGTGACAATGAACGGCTTCGGGGAGTTTCCAGAAAAGAAAGTCTGGAAATTATTTTGGAAAAAAGCACAAAAACTTATTCCGAAGAAGAAAAAGAAGCTTTAATGGAGCGAAAGAATAATATCTATAAAGAACAGCTGCAAAAAATGTCAAAAAAAGATTTGTCGGATGAAGTGAAGGATACTTTGGAAGCGTTAAAGGCAAAAGGGTTGTCTTTGGCCATTGGTTCTTCTTCTAAAAATACAAAGTTTATTTTGAAGCAGATTGGGCTGGAAAACTTTTTTGATGCCATTTCCGATGGAACCAATATTACAAAGAGTAAACCGGATCCGGAGGTGTTTTTAAAGGCAGCAGATATGCTGAACCTTTCGCCAAAGGACTGTCTGGTCGTAGAAGATGCTCATGCAGGAATCGATGCAGCTGTAGCCGGAGGATTTAAAAGCGCCGGAATCGGCAGTGCAAAAGACTATGAAAAAACGACTTATCCATTAGAGAAGTTTTCGGATCTGAGACTTGTTGTGGAAAAATAATATGATTATAAATTGGGTTCCTTTCCTAGGAACCCTTTTCAGTTGTATAGTTTAAAATTTGTAAACTTACAATCAAATATATTTCATTACTCATACATTACAAATCCATTTTATAATGGTATGGCTTGTGTTGAGCGGATAATAATAAGGAAAGGGAGGATTCATTTCAAATGGATTCAAAAAAAATCAAGTGGTCTACACTTGCATTTATGGCATTTTCCACAGTATGGGGGTTTGGAAATGTTTTAAATGGTTTTATCTACTTTAATGGTATCCAGGTAATTTTCAGTTGGATACTTATGTTTGCACTTTACTTTGTACCTTACGCACTTATGGTTGGTGAACTTGGTTCCGCCTTCAAAACTTCCGGCGGTGGTGTCAGCTCATGGGTGTTGCAGACCTCAGGTCCTAAGCTTGCTTACTATGCAGGATGGACTTATTGGGCTTGCCACATTACTTACATCGCTTCCAAATCATCCGGTGGTATTAAGGCATTGAGCTGGGCAGTTTTCAGAAACGGAGAAACTTATGACAGCTTCCCCACTTTAGCAGTTCAGCTTGTAACCTTTGCAATTTTAATTGTATTTTGTTACATCGCTTCCAAAGGTTTAAATCCTTTGAAAAAGCTTGCTACTTTAGCAGGAACAAGTATGTTTGTAATGTCCATTTTATACATCCTTATGATGTTTGCCGCACCTGCAATCAATCCTGATGCCGGCTTTGTATCTATGGAGTTTACAACAAAATCTTTGATTCCTCAGTTTGACGTAAAATACTTTACTTCACTTTCCATTTTGGTATTTGCCGTAGGTGGATGTGAAAAGATTTCTCCTTATGTAAATAAGGTAGAAAATCCCAGCAAGGGCTTCCCTAAGTCTATGATTACTTTGGCAATTATGGTTATGGTTTGTGCCATCCTTGGAACTATTGCAATGGGTATGATGTTTGATCCTAACATGATCAATGCTTCTGAAGAAGCATTTAACTCATACAACTCCAACGGTTCTTACTGGGCATTCCAGAAGCTGGGTGAGTACTATCATATGGGTAACGCTTTGATGATTATCTACGCACTTTGCAACGCAGTAGGTCAGTTGTCTACTCTTGTGATCAGTATTGATGCTCCTCTTCGTATGCTTTTAGACAACGAAGACGCAAGAGAGTTCATTCCTTCAAAGCTTTTGAAGAAAAATGATTGTGGTGCTTATGTAAACGGTATCAAGCTGGTAGCAGTTTTATCCGGTGCCATTATTTTGATCCAGTCTTTCGTACCCGGAGCTGCAGCTGTATTGAAACAGCTTACCAAGTTAAACTCTGTATGTATGCCTCTTCGTTATTTGTGGGTATTTTTTGCTTACATTATGCTTCGTAAGGCAAATGACAAGTTCCATCCGGAATACCGCTTTGTTAAGAATCAGAGCGTAGCTTTGTTCTTCGGTTGTTGGTGTTTTTTGGTAACTGCAGGAAGCTGTATCTTGGGAATGTATGATACCGATCCATTTACCTTTGCATTAAATGTAATCACTCCATTGGTATTGGTTGCTCTTGGTGTGATTCTTCCTATGATTGCAAAGAAAGAAAAGCAAAACGCAAAATAATAATTAAAACAATATAGTGCAAATACGAAACTCCTTACTGTGACCATTGTCGCAGTAGGGAGTTTTTATTTTTTGTGTTCGTACAAGAATTTACATTTCTGCCGCAAGATGTGTGCCTGACAAAGACTCGAGTAAATTAAATATGCGCTTTCTCATAACTCAAGGTGAGCCGAGCGCTTTATAGCGAGCTTAGAAAAAAAGAAGCATGTTTTTTCCAGATGTCGGTACGAGGTGCCATGGACGGCACCGAGAACACATAACCGAAATGGACTGAGATTGTGTGTGGTACCGACATCTAAAAACATGCTTCGTCTTTTTTCTTAGCAAGCGGTGACTTAAGCCGGCTCACCTTGAGT
>JAILJP010000013.1 GCA_024694625.1 Lachnospiraceae bacterium
TTCTCTCATATATTTATCCTTTTCTATCATACATGAACATGCCACCGCGAGCAGGGGAGGGACCATAGCCCGAGGATAGCGAAAGCGTCGCAAGGGCTATGTGGGGTGCCCTGCGGGAGGTGGCCAATCAACTTGATTGCAGAATTCATTAATAGTCGAATGTTACACCTGCATTTCACGCAACATGTTTTTCAACTCCACAATACGATCGCGATACTGCGCTGCCATTTCGAAGTTCAAATCTGCAGCAGCAGTCTCCATCTTTTTCTTCATCTTTGCAATCAGCTTCTCCAGTTCGTCTGCAGACATCTCCTCTGGTGCACGGTTGGACTCCATCTCGTCCTTTGCCACTTCCTTGGAAATGGCAATTACTTCCCGCACCTTCTTTTCAATGGTCTTCGGCGTAATACCGTTGGCTTCGTTGTACGCCATTTGAATTTCTCGACGACGAGCCGTTTCATCAATGGCCATTTTCATGGAATCCGTAATGGTATCCGCATACATAATCACATGGCCCTTGGAATTTCGCGCCGCACGTCCGATGGTCTGAATCAGTGACCGCTCAGAACGAAGGAAGCCTTCCTTGTCCGCATCCAAAATCGCCACTAAGGTAATTTCCGGAATATCCAATCCCTCTCTTAGCAAATTGATTCCCACCAAAACGTCAAACACTCCCATTCGCAAATCACGAATTATTTCGGAGCGTTCCAATGTATCAATATCAGAATGCAAATACTTTACCTTGATCCCCAATTCCTGTAAATAATCCGTCAAATCCTCTGCCATACGTTTGGTCAAAGTGGTAATCAGGACTTTATTTCCATCCTTGGTTTCTTTCTTGATTTCAAATACCAAGTCATCAATCTGACCTTCCACCGGTCGCACATCGATGCTTGGATCCAAAAGTCCCGTAGGACGAATCACCTGCTGAGCCCGGAGCATTTCATGTTCTTCCTCATAATCCCCTGGGGTTGCGGACACAAACAAGAGCTGATCCAATTTACTTTCCCACTCTCCGAAATTCAACGGGCGGTTATCCAAGGCTGAGGGCAGACGAAATCCGTAATCCACCAATGTGCTTTTTCTGGATCTGTCTCCCGCATACATTCCCCGAATCTGAGGCACTGTCATGTGGGACTCATCAATAATCAAAAGATAATCATCCCCGAAATAATCCATCAAACACATAGGAGGTTCTCCCGGCTTTTGGTTAGTAAGATGGCGGGTGTAATTTTCAATACCACTGCAAAATCCTGTTTCCCTCATCATTTCCACATCAAAGTTGGTGCGTTCTGCAATTCTTTGCGCTTCAATAAGCTTTCCTTCGGATTTAAAGTAGGCAACCCGCTCTTTCAGTTCCTCTTCAATGGTCTCGCAGGCAGCTTTGATTCGATCTTGAGGCACCACATAATGAGACGCAGGGAAAATGGCAACGTGTTTTAGTTCCCGCTTTGCCCGACCGGTAATAATATCCGTTTCCGTAATGCGGTCAATCTCATCTCCGAAAAATTCGATACGATAAGAAAACTCCGATACGTTGGCAGGGATTACCTCCAACACATCTCCCCTTACTCGAAAGGTACCTCTGGTAAAGTCCATATCGTTTCTCATATACTGCATATCAATCAGTTGGTGAATCACTTCGTCTCGGTCAATTTCCTGGCCTTCCCGCAAGGAAATCATCATATTTTCATAGTCATCAGGACTACCAATTCCGTAAATACAGGAAACAGAGGAAACAACAATCACGTCTTTTCGTTCCGCCATGGAAGCTGTTGCAGAAAGACGTAGCTTATCAATCTCATCATTAATAGCGGAATCCTTTGCAATGTAGGTATCCGTCTGAGGCACATAGGCTTCCGGCTGATAATAGTCATAGTAAGACACAAAATATTCCACCGCGTTCTCCGGGAAATACTCTTTCATCTCCCCATACAACTGTCCTGCCAAAGTCTTGTTATGGGAAATAATCAGCGTCGGCTTATTCAAGGCCGCAATGACGTTTGCCATAGTAAATGTTTTTCCGGATCCCGTTACTCCCAAAAGGGTTTGCATCTGGTTTCCTTCTTTAAACCCATTTACCAATTCTTCAATTGCCTGGGGCTGATCCCCCGTGGGTTTGTAAGGGCTGTGTAGCTTAAACTCCATAACTCTCCTTGTATCTAACTACCATTCTCTAAAGTTGCAAAAAGGACGTAAGGAAACCTTCGTTTCCCTACATCCTATTTCCTCATTATTTCTACTCCGTTTATCTGTACACTTTATGCCATACGGCCGTGACAGTTTTTATATTTCTTTCCACTTCCGCAAGGACAAGGATCATTGGGATATATCTTGGGAGCTTTTCTCTTCTTCGGTCCGGATGAAGCAGTTTCATCCTTGTTGGTTCCTGTTACCTTTGCCTGTTCCTCACGTTCCACTTTCTTTTCGATACGAATTCGATACAACATAGTAATCGTATCGGTACGGATGGCTTCAT
Organism: Lachnospiraceae bacterium; assembly: GCA_024694625.1. GTDB lineage: Bacteria > Bacillota > Clostridia > Lachnospirales > Lachnospiraceae > JAILEN01. The sequence continues at coordinate 2,480 of JAILJP010000013.1, forward strand.
TCATGGCGTCTACCATGTCATAACTTGCCATCTTGTATTCGTCAACAGGGTTTCTCTGTCCGTATGCCTGTAAACCAATACCCTGACGAAGCTGATCCATGTCATCAATTTCTTCCATCCACTTACGGTCGATTACACGAAGTAAAATAACACGCTCAATTTCACGGAAGGTATCCGCATCCGGGAATTCCTTCTCTTTTGCATCGTAAAGCTGAAGTGCTTCTTCATAAAGTTTATCTTTTAATTCGGAAGCGGTCTTAATATCAGCAATGCGCTCTTCGGTAATTGGTTTCAAAGGAATCACCGGTAAAATAACACGGGTAAGTTCGGAAGCATCCCAGTTGTCTCTTCCGGTTGCATCACTGACACAAATATCTACAAGTTCATCTAATTTGGTTCGAATCATATCCAAAATCTGATTCTTCATGTTTTCACCGTGCAATACACGACGACGCTGTGCATAAACCAATTCTCTTTGTTCATTCATAACCTGATCGTATTCCAACAGGTTTTTACGAATTGCAAAGTTGTTGCTTTCAATCTTTCTCTGGGCACGCTCGATAGCATCAGACAACATCTTGTGCTGGATTTCTTCGCCCTCCTGAACTCCAAGAGAGTTGAAGGTGGAAATCAAACGCTCGGAACCAAACAAACGCATTAAATCATCTTCTAAGGAAATGTAGAACTTAGATTCACCCACATCACCCTGACGACCGGAACGACCACGCAACTGGTTATCAATTCGGCGAGACTCATGACGTTCAGTACCGATAATCTTTAATCCCCCTGCTGCTCTTGCCTCATCATCAATCTTAATATCCGTACCACGACCTGCCATATTGGTAGCAATGGTAACAGCTCCGTGAACACCGGCTTCTGCAACAATCTCAGCTTCCTTTTCATGGAACTTTGCATTTAATACGTTATGAGGAATGCCTTCTTTGGAAAGCATCTTACTGATCAATTCGGAAACCTCAATGGTAATGGTACCAACCAATACCGGCTGTCCCTTTGCATGTGCGGCTTTTACTTCCTCAACAATTGCTTTGTATTTTTCCTTCTTGGTTTTGTAAACCGCATCGTTTTCATCAATTCTTTGAACCGGTTTGTTGGTGGGGATTTCCACTACATCCATTCCGTAAATATCACGGAATTCCTGTTCTTCTGTAAGAGCAGTACCTGTCATACCTGCCTTTTTGTCATACTTGTTAAAGAAGTTCTGGAAGGTAATGTTTGCCAAAGTCATGCTCTCACGTTTTACCTTCACATGTTCCTTTGCCTCAATTGCCTGATGCAATCCATCGGAATAACGACGGCCCGGCATAATACGTCCTGTAAAGGAATCTACAATCAATACCTGATCGTCTTTTACTACGTAATCCTGATCTCTGTGCATTAAGTTGTGAGCACGCAAAGCCAAAATAACGTTGTGCTGGATTTCAAGGTTTTCAGGATCCGCAAGGTTGTCGATTTTAAAGAAGTTTTCTACCTTCTTAACACCTTCCTGCGTCAGGTTTACTACCTTGTCCTTTTCTCCTACGATAAAGTCTCCTGTCTCTTCCTGTTCAATACCCATAATGGCATCTACTTTGGAGAATTCCGGTAAATCGTCTCCTCGTTTTAACTGACGAGCGAGAACGTCACACATTTCATAAAGTCTGGTGGACTTTCCACTCTGTCCGGAAATAATCAAAGGTGTCCGGGCCTCATCGATTAATACGGAATCCACCTCATCGATGATACAGAAGTGCAAATCTCTTTGTACCATCTGCTCTTCCCGAACTACCATGTTGTCACGCAAATAATCAAAGCCCAATTCGTTATTGGTAATATAGGTAATATCACAGTTATAAGCTTCTTGGCGCTCTTCTCTGGACATATCATTTAAAACACATCCAACCTTTAAGCCCAGGAATTCATGAACCTGTCCCATCCATGCCGCATCACGCTTTGCCAAATAATCGTTTACCGTAACGATTTGAACACCCTTTTCTTCCAAGGCATTCAAATATGCAGGCAACGTGGAAACCAAAGTCTTTCCTTCACCGGTTTTCATTTCTGCGATTCGTCCCTGGTGCAAAATAATTCCACCAATCAACTGTACTCGGAAATGTTCCATTCCCAATACACGTCTGGCTGCCTCACGAACAACCGCATAGGCTTCCGGTAAAATATCGTCCAAGGTCTTTCCTTCTTTTAACTGACCTTTAAAATAATCTGTTTTGTTTCTCAACTCTTCGTCTGACAATGCAACCATCTCATCACGAAGAGATTCAATCTTATCTACAATGGGATATATTCTCTTTAATTCTCTCTCACTGTGTGTCCCAAAAATTGAAGTAATAATACTCATTTCCTTGCTCCTTTGTCTTTGCCGTATAACGGCACTCATACCCCGCTATTTTACCACGATTAGGCTGCTGTCACAACCTTTGGAAATATTAAATTTTAATTAATTTCAAGACAGATGTGGAACTTTTTCGGCTCAATTCTCTCCCGCAAAATTTCTTTTTTTGTATACATTCCAAATTGTGTCCCGTAATATTGGGCACCACAAGATATTGTTTCTATTGTATTGAATTGTCTGATTTTATGAATAATTTATGCATTTTTCCACAATTCAGAATTAGTTGTCAAAAAATTCTATTGACATTCCTTGGAAACGGGGTTAGTATGAAATCACAAAGAAACCACTTCCCAAATCGGAATTGACGGGAGGCGGAGGAACTCGTTCATAGCAAGAAGGGAGGCTTTTAGCGAAGAAACTATAACCATTATTACAAGCCAGAGTCTAGCTGGTGAATTCTAGACACGATAAGGAATCCGGAGACAAGCTCTTAGACAAAGGCTGTTTTAGCCATGAAGGTAAAGAGAAAGAGGATATGTAGCCATAGCGATTTCTCATCGGAAACAGGAGGTATTGTCCAGATGGACAAAATAGAAGTACAATTGAAGGAATAGACGGGATCCGGTGTAAGGATTCCGTCTATTTCAGTTTACTTATCTTTATTCTTTTTTAGAAATCTTTTTTACTAGTTCTATCCATTTTGAGCCATGTATTTCCCAAGTATAGTTTTCTTTCCATAGCTTGTATCCATTAGAAGCAATCTGACTAATTTGCTCTTGGGGCTGTGCCGAGAGCTCCTCTAAAACACTCTCTAGATTCTTCCTTTTGTACAAAACAATATTATCTCCTTCCACCAAGTCCTCTTCAAGTCCGAGAAACATATCTGATACGCAAAGACAGCCATTTGCCATAGCAGAAGATACACGATCGTGGAATCCACTGTGAAACAGTGGATTTACGTCAAAGACTTTTTGATAAGCGTTCATAACTTCAAAAGAACGACTCATGCTACAGCCTCTTTTTACAGAGACGTTGGAATACTCCCCAATACCTGTGGACTCCCAGCCTTCTCCCACCACATCTATCTTCTCACCACTTTCAACAAGAATGGTCAACAAATCCAGTCTCCGCTCATTCCTCTTCTTTCGATCCACCAAGAACATATGATTTAAAAGCTCCGGAAATCCGGAAAGCTCATATACATCCTGAATATACTCCACTATCTCATCTTCACTTTTTGCCCCACTGTAGTTGGTTAAAAGTTTTGTCAACTCTTCCTCGATGGGACGTTTCTCCACATTCCAAGACTCATATAAATCCAACGCCAATTGATAAGTGGCATTGTTTATTTCATTCCTCAAACGCTGGATTCTGTGGGTGATATCATCATCCAATAGATAGGTTCCCAAAAACAAATAAGCTTTCTTTCTGTCCTCAAATCTGTTTGTCATCAAAGCCTTTGTACCAGCCAATGGCAAGCAGAATACATCCGACAAATTGGGATAATACTTTTTCATATAAGCGCAATGATACGCATCAATCCCCACCGCATAATATCTTTTTAAAGGAATCTGTAAGCCAGGATGATGATACAGCGGATGATCCACAATATAATTAAAAAAAGGAGCATCTATTAAATCCAGAATTCGACGGTTGTTTTCATCCACCAGATATGGCAGTTTCGAATTAATATCTATAATGGCATCAAATCTTTGACCAATATATTGTTCCAATTCAGAAAAATCCGCCTGATCTCCAAAGAAATCAAGACGGACTACTTCCACACCGGCTCTTTCCAACGCTTCCTGCATACGATCCAGGAAAAAAGATCCGGAAAAATAACATAATTCTCTTGTACCGGCAATCAGAATCTTCATTAGTAAGAAATAACCTCTGCTCCTTCTTCCGTAACCAAAATCTGGTATTCCCACTGTGCAGACGGCATACCATCCATCGTATAAACTTCCCAATTGTTTTCTTTATCGGTAAAAATCTGAGCAGTTCCCATGTTCACCATAGGTTCAATGGTAAACATCATTCCGGGAACCATAAGCATATCTTCTCCTGCATTGCTGCAGTAGCCTACCCAAGGTTCTTCATGGAATTCCAAACCAACGCCATGGCCACCGATTTCACGAACCACAGAGTAACCGTTCTTTTCTGCGTGCTCATGGATTACCTGTGCCATATCTCCCAAAAATGTCCAAGGCTTTACAGCCGCAAGTCCCAAATCACAACACTCTTTTGTAACTTCCACCAAGCGTTTCTTTTCCTCGCTGACATTTCCAATCATAAACATTCTAGAGGAGTCAGAAAAATAACCGTCCAAAATAGTGGAGCAATCTACATTCACGATATCTCCATCTTTTAAGATCACATCCTTAGAAGGAATACCATGGCAAACCTGATCGTTTACAGAAGTACAAACGCTCTTAGGGAATCCCTCATAATTCAAAGGAGCTGGAATACCACCCATCTTTTTGGTGGTTTCATATACGATATCATCAATTTCCTGCGTATTCATTCCGGCACAAATCGCTTCTCCAACTGCATCCAAACAAGCCATATTAATAGCTGCAGACTCTTTAATCTTTGCCACCTGTTCCGGTGTTTTAATCATGTCATGATGAGGAACAATATGTCCCTGCAAAGCAAATGCCTCAATTCTTTTGTCAAAACGCTCGTGGCACTGTTTATACTTTCTTCCACTGCCACACCAGCATGCATCATTTCTACCAAGTTTCATTGTTTTACCTTCTTTTCTATTATTATTTCCACTTACTTTTCATCCCCAAGGCTGATTTGTTCATCATGGACCAAGGTGATGTTTCCAAAATTAATGCGGTCCCACACCTTGTGATTCACCTTTACCTTGATATCATTTTCTTTCAGCCACTGCTCATAATCATATCCGTCATAACTATAGGCAGCATATGTCGTCCCCTGCTCCACAGCCATCTTCTGCTGAAACTTTTCCGCAAGAGCGATCTTTCCCATGGCTGCATTTATGGTCTCGTAAGAAACCGGAAGGTTTTCCTTTTGTTCGTCGTACAAATCTTCCCAAAAATCCGTACGTCTGCTTTCCAAGAGTTCCTTTTCCTCTTCCGTCAACGCCATTCCGCATTTTAGGGCCTCATCATAGAATAAATAATCATGAACAGCCATATTCATAGCCGTTTCCTGAGCTTTTAACTTTATAAAGACCTGATTGGTATGAACGTTCCAAAAGGACATGGGATTCTCTTCGTCATAGACTCTGGCTTTTTCTTCCACAGAATGTTCTTCGTACAAAACATAAAAAGCCAAATCCTCTAAGGTCAATTCCTGTACGCCGACTTTTACTGCTGTTTTATCCAGATTTTCCGCATAAATCAAAGACTGTCTGGATTGGTATCCCATAAGGGCCACCAAAACCATGGCAGACACCAATGTGATAATCACCAATACCCGAATGATACGATCCGATGTTTTCTTTTTGGCACCTTTCATGGCAAACTCCTTAAACGACACGGCGAATTGCCACAATCGGTTTGCAGGTAACAGATCTGTTTGCCGTAATGCCCGCTCGGGAACTCTGTGCCTCTACTATAACGCCACCGCCGGCATAAATACCAACGTGTCCGGCGTAACAAACAATATCGCCGGGCTGAATGTTATTGTAACTAACCGCCTGTCCTACAGAACGAAGGGCTGCGGAATTCCTTGAGCCAGAAAGATTAATACCGAAATGGGCATATACCTGCACTACAAATCCGGAACAGTCGCATCCGTTGGTCAGGGAGTTTCCACCCCATACATAGGGATTTCCCACAAACTGCATGGCATAGGATACTACAGAGGAACCTCCGATATTGGTAGCCGGCGAAGGGTTGCTATCCGGAGTAGAGGGAGTATTAGAAGAACTTCCCGAATCCGAAGAATCTGAGCTTGAACTTCCGCCAGAAGGTGTTACCGCTGCCGCGTTTGCTGCCGCTTCCTCCGCTGCTCTTCTTGCTGCTTCTTCCTCCGCTGCTTTTCTTGCAGCTTCCCTTGCAGCTTCCAACTGCTCATCAAAGTCTTCCATCTGACTTTGCTTGGCAGCAATCATGCTATTTAAAGAGGACTGCTTGGCACTGAGTGTGCTCTTTTGACTTTGAAGAGATGCCTTCTCAGTCTCTAAAGAGGACTGCATTTCTCCAATTTCTACCTGAGTGGCTTCATAGGATTCCAAAAGGGTCCGGTCGTATTCATAAACCGCATTGGCATACTCCACACGATTCAAAAAATCAGATAAACTTCCGGATTCCAGAAACATGGTCAAAATGCTTTGTTCGCCCTGTTCATACATGTATTTCATACGAAGCTTCATCTGCTGATACTGTTTTTCCTCAGCTGCCTGAGCCGCTTCCAACTCCACTTGGAGTTCGGCAATCTCAGCTTCGCAATCTGAAATCTCTGCTTCCAAACTGTCAATCTCCGTAAGCAAACTGACAAGTTCAGAATCCAAAGAATCAATTTCTTCCTGAAGGTTTTCCTTTTCCTCTTCCAATTCACTGACACTCTTTGCTGCGAACACCACCTGCTGAGATGAGGCAACCGCCAAAGTCGTCGCTAAAAGAAGAGCGATATATCTTTTTTTATTTGAAAACAATCCCATGTTTTTTCTCCTAATATAATTGTAGACAATCTACCACAATTATAATATTAAAAAAGCCTTTGTTTTTCAAGTTTTGTGCAAAAAGAAAGGTCTTTTCCCCAATTTTGGAGAAAAGACCTTTAACCTCTCATTAACACAACTTCATGCGAATCTCTTTTGTGATGATATCTGTATAGCTAAAAGATAATAACTGTGCAGGGCGATCATCTTCTTCATCGTTAACTAAAATTGTAAATACGCTAGGATATGCTTCCTGTATCACGCCTCTTTGAATATCAACTTTGTTACGACCTCTATCCAACTGAATCATAACTTCGCTGCCACACTGCTGCTGAACAGATGCACGAACCTTGTCGAAATCTTTTTGTTCCATGTTTAATTGTACCTCCTACTCGTCTCTCCCGCGGAGAAACACGTTAGAATGAAGTATAGCATCTACACTTTAGTTTGTCAAAGTACATTGTACACTATTCATAGTTTTCCCTGTGCAGAATTCCCAAGTTTCGCGTTTTGCTTTTGTGAATATTATGGTATAGTGAAAGCACCATAAAAAGGAGAACGAACTTATGAAAACCCTTTTGATTATTCTATTTTTAGTATTGTTTTTAGTCTGCAGTTTACCCATTCAGGGAATTCTTTGGCTTTATGCAAAAAAGAACCAAGAAGCCGCAGATTATATATCGTTACGCATTGTTCAGTGGGCCTTTCGCGTCATCCAATTCCTTTCCGGAGTAAAGCCCAAAATCAAAGGTTTGGAAAACATTCCAAAGGACCGCTCTGTTATGTTTGTAGGAAACCACTCCAGCTTTTTTGATGTGATTTTAACCTACCCCCTTATGGAGCGACGCACCGGTTATATTTCCAAAAAAGAGTTTGAAAAAACGCCCCTTCTTCCTATTTGGATGCGACGTCTTTACTGTTTGTTTTTGGATCGTTCCTCACCAAAGGCGGGATTAAAATCCATTTTGGAAGCCATTAATTATATTAATTCCGGCATTTCCATTTTCGTCTTTCCGGAAGGAACCAGAAGCAAAGATAACACCTTGGGAGAATTCAAAGCCGGCGCTTTTAAGATTGCCACCAAGCCCGGTTGTCCTATTATCCCTGTTGCCATCACCGGCACCAGAGATGTGTTTGAAGCCCATTTCCCTTGGGTAAAAAAAGCGCCCGTACAGATCACCTTCGGTGAGGCAATCTATCCGGACGCATTGGATGCCGATTCCAAAAAACATATATCAGAGTATACCAAATCCATCTTGGAAGATATGTTACGAGAACAAAGAAACTAACTCTTCCACAACTTTTGGAAATTCCATAAAGTGAGACGCCTTTACCAAAACGGTGTCTCCTTTTTTTATCTTTTCTTTTAGACAAGAAAGCATTTCTTCCTTGGTGGCAAACCAGAACACTTCCGTTTCTCCACCCCTGGCACCTTTGGCAATCTCTTCTGACAAAGCGCCTACTGCAAAAAGCATTGAAATCTTTTCGTCTTTCACTGCCTGTCCAACTTCAAAATGAAGATTTCTTTCGTCTTTTCCCAGTTCTCCCATATCTCCCAATACGGCAATGCTTCTGCCGCCGCACTTGGAAAGAACAGAAAGAGAAGCCTTCATAGATGCGGGATTTGCATTGTAGCAGTCATCAATCACCGTTACATCCTGAGATAACTCCAAAAAATTATTTCGTCCGGCAATGGACTTTGCAGACTCAATACCTGCTTTGATTTCCTGTAGTGTGAGCCCTAAAATCAATCCCACACAGCAAGCCAAAGTGGCGTTTGACACATGGTGTTCTCCCGGCAAAGGCACCTCTGCATAGAAGTCACCCTCCGGTGTATGGAAATGAGCAAAGGATCCATTCATTCCTTCTGCCTTGATTTCATCTGCGTAAACACTAAAGCTTGAATCTCGAACTCCGGCGAAATAAACCTTTGCGCCAGGCACCTCTTTTACAGTGGAAAGTTTGTCATCATTTCCGTTTAAAACAACGGATGCATTTTTCGCCAGATGTTCAAAAACTTCTGTCTTGGCTTTCAAAACGCCGTCTCGATCTCCAAGGTTTTCCAAATGGCACTCTTTAATATTTGTCATAACCACAATATCCGGAGTCGCCACTTTTCCAAGTCGATGCATCTCGTCAAAATCGGAAATCCCCATCTCCACAACAGCCACTTCATGATGGTCTCGAATTTTTAACAAGGTCAAGGGCATTCCAATTTCGTTGTTGAAATTTCCTTCGGTTTTCAGCACAGAATACTTTTCTTCCAAAACAGAGGCAAGCATTTCTTTTGTGCTGGTTTTTCCAACACTGCCGATTACGCCAATGACAGGTATGGAAAGCTGTTGGCGATAAAATGCCGCAAGATCTTTTAAGGCCTGTTCACTGGATTCCACCAAAATATAGGGGCCTGTTTTTGTAACCTCTTCTTTTTGAGAAAAGACAACCGCTGCACCCTTTTCAAAGGCAGATTCAATAAAGTCGTGACCATCCACCTTTGCACCCTTAATGGGGATGAACAAATAGTCCTTTTCCACCTGACGATTGTCAGTTACTGCACCGGCAATTTCTGTGTTTTCATTTCCACCGTTGAGATACAGTGTTCCATGTACCACTTCGGCAATATTTTTTAAAGTTAAATTCTTCATAAATAACTCTTCTTATTTTTCAAATTTTTTCATGGAAATTTCAATGATCTTTTCACACAAGGTTTCAAAATCAATTCCCAAAACTGCAGCTTCCTGAGGAAGTAAAGAAGTAGGGGTCATTCCCGGCAAGGTATTTGCTTCCAAGCAATAAAGATTTCCCGTTCTTTCATCCATTAAAAAGTCCATTCTTGCATAAGTATCAAGTCCCAATGCATCCATGGTCATCTCTGCATACTTTTGCATCTCTTTTGTGGTTTTTTCATCCAAAAGGGCAGGGCAGGTATCCTCTGTTGCTCCAGGGAGATACTTATTCTTGTAATCGTAGAAGCCTTCCTTGGGAGCAATCTCAATTACAGGAAGAGCTTTTCCTTCCACAACTCCAACAGAGAACTCTCTACCTTTGATATAGTCCTCGATTACCACTTCCTCTTCCCAGAAGAATGCAGCGTCCAAAGCCTGCTTCAAATCCTTTGCATCCTCCACAATGGTGACACCAATAGAAGAACCGCCGCAATTGGGTTTTACCACACAGGGATAATGAATGGAATTTGCATCAAAGTTGGCTGCAGCTTCCTTTTTCAAAGAAATGCCGGTAGGACAAGGAACGCCTTTTGCAATCATAAACTGCTTTGCCATGTTTTTATCCATAGCAAGGGCACATCCCAAGAAACTATTACCGGTAAACTTGATGCCCATAAGTTCCAAAGCCGCCTGAACCTTTCCATCCTCTCCGTCTGCGCCGTGAAGAGCCAAAAATGTAACATCAGCTTCCTTACACAAAGCCATTACATTGGGGCCGAAAAAGCAATCTGACTGATCTTTTCTAGATGCTTTAATCTTTGCAATATCCGGAGCCTCATTGGGAATATCTCCTCCATGGAATGACACTTCTTCGCTACGGGAAAAGAAATCGGAAACGTCACACTCTTCTTCTCCATATCCCATAAAGACATCCAACATAATTACCTGATGGCCTTTTGCCCGAAGAGCACGTGATACCATTTCGCCGGACTTAAAAGAAACGTCACGTTCCGTACTTAATCCTCCGGCCAATACTACTATATTCATATGTAAATTACTCCTTTATTTTTTCAGAACTCATCTTACTCTAATTTTTTAAAATCAACAACCCTCAGGCACAAAAAAAGAGGGCCGGCAAACACTTGACCAAGTGGTAAGCGTCTAACCGGCCCTCCCCAAAATATTTTAGAATTCAGGTTCGATCAGTCCGTATGTATTTCCGCGACGTTTGTAAACAACATTTACTTCATCTGTCTCTGCATTTCTGAATACGAAGAAGTTGTGTCCTAATAATTCCATCTGTACACATGCATCTTCGGGATACATGGGTTTCATTCCAAATTTCTTGGAACGGATGATACTGATTTCTTCTTCCTCATCGTCGGCTTTTGAAATGAATTCCTCTGCGAAAAATTCGCCAGGCTCCTGCTGACGGGAAACCAGTTTATTACGATACTTCTTCATCTGACGTTCGATTACTTCTTCTACCAAATCAATGGATACATACATATCATTGGATACCTGCTCGGAACGAATAATGCTTCCCTTTACAGGAATGGTAACCTCTATCTTCTGACGTTCTTTTTCAACACTCAGGGTAACATTTGCTTGTGTATCTTCAGTGAAGTATTTATCCAGCTTTGATAACTTCTCTTCAACTGCTGCCTTTAAGCCTTCTGTAAGTTCAATATTTCTTCCGGTAATTTTAATCTTCATGATGTTTGACCCCTTTAAAAATTATTTATTCGAAAGACGGTTTCTTCTCCTTCTCCAATTATTACTTTTATAAAAAAAGCACTTTTTAAAAGCCCTCTTTGAATATATGTATATTATAACATATCTGAATTTGACTTCAATCAAAATAAGATGTGAAAATATCCCAAAAAACATGGCGGATTTTCTGTCTTTACAAAAGTTTGTGTAAATATTATAGTAAAGATGTCGGGATAAAAATCCCATTACAAGCCTCAGTTTTTCATTGACTGGGGCTTTTTTAAAAAACATACGAGGGGGGCTAAAAAATGACAAAAAGTACTTCACCCATTTTAAAGGTTCTGAAAGGACTGCTTCTTATTATTCTGGTCGTCATTCTGGCCATTGTAATCTTCTTTGGCATCTTAACGATTACCGAGTTTAAACCGGAAGAAATCGAATCCGTTGAACTATACAATCGAGACAATATGAAAACCCTGGCCATAGGGGATTCCGTTGACATTCTTACTTGGAATATCGGTTACTGCGGGCTTTCCAAAACCGCTGATTTCTTTATGGACGGAGGAAGTTCCGTTAGATCCCAAAGTGAGGAATCGGTAAATAACAACCTGACCACCATTGGAGATGAACTTTTGGATTTGGATCCTGATATGATTTATCTTCAGGAAATCGACAGAGACTGTACCCGCACTTATGGAATCAACGAGGTGGACACCCTTGGTCAAAGGTTAGAACGCTTCGGTGGAACCTTCGCTCCAAACTTTGAGGTATTGTACATTCCATATCCCATTCCACCAATGGGACACATGGATGCCGGCATTCAGACCTTTTCCAAATACGAATTGGACGATGCCACACGAATCCAGTTACCCTGTCCATTCTCATGGCCTTATCGTTTAGGGAACCTCAAACGTTGCTTATTGGTTTCCCGTGTAAACATTGAAAACAGCACCAAACAATTTGTCTTTGTAAATCTTCACCTGGAGGCTTATGATGATGGTGAAGGAAAAGCAGCCCAAACTGCTCAATTGGCCGAATTTATTCAGGAGGAATATGACAAAGGAAACTACGTAGTTGCCGGTGGTGATTTCAACCAGACCTTCTCTAGTGTGGACACCTCCGCTTATCCTCTTCAAAGCGAAGACCTTTGGATGTGCGGAACACTGAACGAAGATGATTTCAGTGACAACTGGCAATTTGCAATGGACAATTCCACCCCCACCTGTCGTTCCTTAGACCGTGCCTACGACGAAACAGATGATAGCTTCCAATTCTATATGATTGACGGATTCATTGTTTCCGACAACCTTACGATAAACAGTATTGAAACCATTGACAAAGGCTTTGAAAACACGGATCATAATCCGGTGGAAATTAACGTTACCATTAACGAATAATCATAAACTGCCGCGCCTATGGTGTGGCAGTTTTCTTTTAGGAGAATTACATGAAAAAAACAGCTTTCATAACCGGCGCCAGCCGAGGAATCGGAAAGGCCATTGCTCTGGCTCTGGCAAAAGAAGGTTACGATTTAATTTTAATCTGTCAAAAGAACAAAACCCTATTGGAGGAAACTGCTTCCTTCTGCAAAAAAAACTACAACACGTTGTGTCACTGCTTCTGCGGAGACATTTCGGACTTACACTTTTGGGAAGATTTGAAAGAATCCGTAAAAGACCTGTTGCCTTATGTTGAAGTAGTGGTAAATAACGCCGCCCTTTCCTATGTGGGACTATTAAATGATATGACACCCCAGCAATGGCAGCGCATCATTGACGTAAACCTTTCTTCCCTTTTTTACAGTTCCAAGCTTTTTACCCCGGAAATGATTCGACAAAAACGGGGACATATGATAAACATCACCTCCATGTGGGGGCAAAGAGGCGCTTCCTGTGAAGTGGCTTACTCCGCTTCCAAAGGAGGAGTTGACGCCTTTACAAAGGCTTTGGCCAAAGAACTGGCTCCTTCCAACGTTTATGTAAATGCCATTTCCTGCGGTGTGGTAAACACCGACATGATGAATGTATTTACGGAGGAGGAAAAGAAAGACTTGGCGGAAGAAATTCCCTTCGGACGTTTTTGTGAGCCAAAGGAAGTTGCCAAGGCAGTTGTCCTTTTGTTATCCGGCACCTATATGACCGGACAGATTATCGGTTTGGATGGAGGTTATTTTTAAACCAAACCATATCCCTGATTTGAGGTATTCCTTATGAAACAACTCTATACAAAATGGGGACAGAATCTGGATACTTCCAATGTGTTAACGGAGTATCCCCGCCCCCAAATGGTTCGAAACAGCTATATAAATTTAAACGGTTACTGGGACTACGCCATAGAAAAAATAGGCGCCAGAGAAGAGCAAAAGCGTTTTCCTTTTCGCACAGATGGCAAGATTCTGGTTCCTTTTTCACCGGAGTCTGCCCTGTCCGGTGTCAATCGCCAACTGCAACCGGACGAGTATCTTTGGTATCGCAGAAGCTTTCACTACGAGGTAAATTCCAAACGTCTTATGCTACACTTTGATGCGGTGGACCAGGAATGTTGCCTCTATGTAAATGACGTTTTGATTATGAAGCACATCGGTGGATATCTGCCTTTTTCCGCAGATATTACCGCCTTTTTACACCCGGGAGAAAACACCATTACCTTAAGGGTAATTGACGAATCGGATACCGGATATCATTCCAGAGGAAAGCAAATGCTACAGCGAGGCGGCATGTTTTACACTGCTCAAAGCGGCATTTGGCAAAGTGTTTGGGCAGAGTATGTTCCGGAAAACTACATCACCTTTGTAGAACTTACCCCAGAGCTATCTCCTGACCGAGTTCGAATCAATGTTCGTACAAACGACCATGAACATTCCCTGTATCGATTAACGGTTTATAAGGGAGGAATTTACTCCGACCTTTCGGCCCAGCCCCAGGAAGTCCTGTTTTCTGAGGAGTTCTTCTGTAATGATGAAGAATTGGTTCCTATGGAAAACGCCACCTATTGGACTCCCAACAGTCCCTATCTCTATTACTGCGATGTGGAACTTTTGGGAAAGAATAAAGAACCCGTAGACAAAATCCGCACTTATTTTGCCATGCGTTCCTTTTCTCTCAAACACTTCGATGGAGAATCCTTCCCAAGAATTGCCCTAAACGGCGAAAAGATTTTCCAGCAGGGTGTTTTGGATCAGGGTTACTGGCCGGAATCTCTTTTAACACCGCCCTCTGACGAGGCAATGATTTGGGATTTAACGGAGATGAAGCGCACCGGTTTTAATATGGTACGAAAGCACATTAAAATCGAGCCGGATCGCTGGTACTATCACTGTGACCGATTGGGTCTGATTGTTTGGCAGGATATGGTAAATGGCGGCGGAAAGATTCATCAGTGGTTTGTCACCTACGCAGCGACGCCCCTTTCTTTGAAACGGATTCGGGTCAGCGATAAGATGTACCCTCTTTTTTCCAGAACGAATAAAGAAGGTCAGTTGGAATTCAAAAACGAAATGGTCTCCACTATACGGCTGTTAAAAAATCATCCTTCCATATGTACCTGGGTGATTTTCAACGAAGGTTGGGGACAGTTTCATACCACCCGTATGACCATGTTGGCGCGAAAAACAGATCCTTCCAGACTAATTGACCAGGCCAGCGGCTGGTTCGACCAAAGGGGCGGAGATTTTTTCAGCATCCACAATTACTTCTTTGAATTAACCGTTACGCCGGAAAAGAACCGGGCCAACGTGCTATCCGAAATTGGAGGTATCGTTTATAAAATCGACGAGCACTCCTGTGTGGATGGCACCTATGGATACAGCATCTGCAATTCCAGAAAGGAATTAAACGAAGCCTACGAAAAAATCCAAAATAAGCTTCGTTCCCTGATTCCCCAGGGCCTTTGTGGCAGCGTCTATACCCAGTGGACGGATATTGAAGAAGAGACCAACGGCGTTTATACTTATGATAGAGCAATACGAAAAATTGACGGTTCTAAAGTCAGATAAAAAAGAGGGGATACCTATGAAATTTGATGTAGTGGTAAATCCCGTGGGAGCATCGGGACGTACCTTAAAAAAATTCCAAAAACTCTTTCCCATTATGCAGCAAAGCGGAAATGAAATTGAAGTTCACTACTCCACCAAAGAATTTGGGATTGGTGATATATGTCACAAGCTCACCTGCAACTTAAAAGGAGACGAAATTATAAACCTCATTGTAGTAGGTGGTGACGGCACCTTAAATGTTGCCTTAAACGGAATGGAACATCTTTCCAACGTCCGCTTAGGTTACATCCCTGCAGGCAGTGGAAATGACTTAGCCAAAGGCATCGGTCTAAATACCGATTTGGCAGTTCTTACCAAAGACATCATGGAAGGTCAAGTAAAGCGTACCATGGATGTAGGAAAAGTTTATATGGAAGGTATTTCAGATGCTTTGGTACCTTCCAAGGACCTGGGACGTTACGACGAAAACGGGCGATGCTATCGAAGATTTCACGATTCCACCGGATTCGGATTCGATGCCGCCATTTGTCAGGCTGCAGACGCCAGCAAATATAAACAGGTATTGAACAAACTCCATCTCGGAAAACTCATCTACCTTCTTTGTGCCATTAAACTGATTTTCACCACCAACCGTTTGGACTTAAAAGTAATTTCTGACGGAGCGGAAAACCTCTATAAAGAATGTCTACTTTTTGTAGCTATGAACAATACTTACGAAGGCGGCGGTTTTAAGTTTTGTCCTGATGCCAAAAATGACGACGGTATTTTGGATTTATGTATTGCTACCACAAAGTCCAACGGTGCTTTTTTTAAAATCTTTCCTTCCGCATACGACGGAGGTCATGTGAAGTATAAAGAAATCCATATGGATAAAGGAAGTAACGTAGATGTATTTGCTCCGGAGCCTCAATGGGTTCATACCGACGGTGAAGTGGTATGCAAGGCACTGAGGATGGAAATTTCCACCGAAGAAGAACAGATTGCTCTATTGATGTAATTCTTTTTCAAAGGAATTATTTAAAGATTTTAATTTATAGTTGCAATCCAATTCTTTCAGTGTTATATTGAGAATGTAAAAAGAATAATATTTGTTACCAGGAGATATGAGCAAGGTAAATTAGACGAAGAGATTCGTTTTAATTATCTTGCTTTTTTTGTGTCCAATTTGCAAATACGAAGGGAGTTTTAAGTATGTATGATGTAGCAATCATCGGTGGTGGCGTCATCGGAAGTGCAATCGCAAGAGAGCTTTCCAAATTTGAAGTAAATGCCGTTGTCATCGAAAGAGAACAGGATCTTTGCTGCGGAACCACAAAAGCGAATTCCGCTATTATCCACGGTGGTTATGACGCAAAACCCGGCTCTTTAAAAGCCAAATTAAATGTGGAAGGAAACAAGATGTTTGATGAACTTTCAAAGGACTTGGATTTCCCCTTTAAGAGAAACGGTTCTTTGGTTGTTCGTACAAAAGATCAGGATAAAGAAGGATTGCAGAAACTTTACGATCAGGGTATCGCAAACGGTGTGGAAGGCCTTCGCATTATCGAAAGAGATGAGCTTATCAAAATGGAGCCCAACCTTGCAGATGATGTGGTAGACGCTCTTTACGTTCCTACCGGCGGAATTGTATGTCCTTTCAATTTAAACTATGCACTTGCAGAAAATGCTGCAGACAACGGTGTGGAATTCAAACTTTCCACAAAGGTAGAAAAGGTTGCAAAAACCGGCGACCACTACACCATCACTACAAATGCCGGTGACATTGAAGCCAAGACTGTAGTGAACGCAGCCGGCGTATATGCAGACGAAATCAACAACATGGTTTCTTCCAAGAAACTTCACATCGTTGCCCGTCGTGGACAGTACGAATTACTGGATAAATCAGCAGGAAACCATGTAAGTCATACCATCTTCCAGTTGCCTAGTAAGATGGGTAAAGGTGTTCTTGTAACACCTACCGTTCACGGAAACTTACTTGTTGGACCTACCGCTGAAGATGTAGACAACAAAGAAGGTGTAAACACCACAGCAGAGGGGCTTGGCGGACTTGCAGCAACGAGTGCTCTTTCCGTAAAGAACGTTCCTATGCGTCAGGTAATTACCTCTTTCGCAGGACTTCGTGCTCACGAAGACGGCGGAGACTTCATCTTAGGTGAAGCTGAAGATGCAGAAGGATTTTTCAATGCAGCCGGTATTGAATCTCCCGGTCTTTCTTCCGCTCCTGCCATTGGTGTGATGATTGCAAAAGAGGTTGCCGAAAAGCTTTCTCTTTCCGAAAACAAAAACTTCAATGGAAAACGTAAGGGCATCTTAAATCCCGCTACTCTTTCCTTAGAAGAAAGAAATGAATTAATCAAAAAGAATCCTGCTTATGGACAGATTATCTGCCGTTGCGAATCCATTTCAAAAGGTGAAATGTTAGATGCTATCAACCGTACCTTGGGAGCAAGAGACTTAGATGGCGTAAAGCGTAGAACCCGTGGTGGCATGGGACGTTGCCAGGGTGGTTTCTGTTCACCCAGAGTTATGGAACTTTTGGAACAGGAAGTTCCTATGAGTCCATTTGATGTAACAAAGAACGGCCCCGATGCAAAGATTGTATTCGGATATAATAAGCAGATTTAAGGAGGATTATCATGAAAAATTATGATTTAGTCATTGTTGGTGGTGGTCCTGCCGGACTTGCTGCCGCTGTTGCCGCCAGAGATAACGGCATTCAGGATATTTTAATTATTGAAAGGGATCACGAACTTGGTGGTATCTTAAACCAGTGTATTCACAACGGATTTGGTCTTCATACCTTTAAAGAAGAATTAACCGGTCCCGAATATGCTTCTCGATTCATCGAGCAGGTGAAAGAGCGTAACATCGACTACAAGTTAAACACTATGGTTATGGATATCGCTCCGGATAAAACCGTTACTGCTATGAACTCTGAAGACGGAATGTTTGTCATTCCCGCAAAAGCTGTCATCCTCGCTATGGGATGTCGTGAAAGAAGCCGTGGTGCATTAAACATCCCCGGTTACCGCCCCGCAGGAATCTTTTCTGCAGGTACAGCTCAACGTCTTGTAAACATGGAAGGCTATATGCCCGGACGTAAAGTTGTCATCTTAGGAAGTGGTGACATCGGACTTATTATGGCTCGTCGTATGACCTTAGAAGGAGCCGAGGTTCAGGTTGTAGCTGAGCTTATGCCTTACTCCGGCGGATTAAAGAGAAATATCGTTCAGTGTTTGGATGACTTCGGTATTCCTTTGAAACTTTCTCATACCGTTATCGATATCGAAGGTAAAGAACGTGTAGAAGGTATTACCATTGCTGAAGTTGGTCCTGACAGAAAGCCCATACCCGGAACTGAAATTCACTACGAATGTGATACCTTACTTCTTTCCTGTGGTCTGATTCCTGAAAATGAATTGTCATCAAACTCAGGTGTAGAATTAAGCCCCATTACTTCCGGACCTATCGTAAACGATTCTTTGGAAACCAATATCGACGGCGTATTTGCCTGCGGAAACGTACTTCACGTACATGACTTAGTAGACTTCGTTTCCCAGGAAGCTACCAATGCCGGAAAGAACGCAGCTAAGTATATCTTAGAAGGTAAAAAGGAAGCAAAGAAGACTTTAGAAATCCTTCCTGTAGATGGCGTACGTTACACCGTTCCCAAATACATCCGTCCCGAAGAAATGGACGAGACCGTAACTGTTCGTTTCCGTGTAGGAGATGTTTACAAAAACAAAGCCATCGCTACTTACTTTGGAGATACACAGATTTCCAAACGTAAAAAACAGGTTATGGCTCCCGGTGAAATGGAACAGGTTGTAATCACAAAGAAGCAGCTTGCTGAATATCCGGACATCGAAAATATTACCATTAAGATTGAAGAAGCATAGGAGGTGCCGAAAGATGGAAGAAAGACATTTAACCTGTATTGGCTGTCCTATGGGATGCCAGTTAACCGTTACATTGGAAAACGGTGAAGTAATAGACGTAACAGGAAATACCTGTAAGCGTGGAGATATTTATGCTCGCAAGGAAGTAACCAATCCTACCAGAATCGTTACTTCTTCCGTACGAGTAAAAGGTGGACACTTAAATATGGTTTCCTGCAAAACAAAAGAAGATATTCCAAAGGGAAAAATCTTCGATATTGTAAAAGCATTGGAATCCGTTGAAGTAAATGCACCCGTACATATTGGCGACGTTGTTTGTGCCAACGTATGTGACACCGGAGTAGACGTGGTTGCCACAAAAAATATCACAGCTGTATAGTCTTTTTAGGAGATTATATTTATAGAGGGGGCAAAAAGCAGAATCATTTGGGTTCTGCTTTTTGTATATTCTATGCCTCTTTGTTCTTTTACCGTACTAACGTGGTGCTTAGTCGCATTGTACATTATTGTCCATAGTTGTAAAATATGTATGATTTTTCAGAACAAAATATGAAAGGGGAGAATTAGTATTATGGAAAGTCAGACTCAAAAATCCTCTAAACCGGGGATGAAAAAACTCAGTGGCAAACTATTAAAAACCACTATACCTGTAATCGTAATTGCCTTTGCAATTATTCTTTACATCGTCTTTTATATTAGCTGGTCTCAGATGAAACCGCTGGTAACCTCTTCACTTCAATCTCAGGCAGAAGCGAATACCGAAAAAATCAATACAGAAATGAAATCTACGTTCATGTATCTAAATGGTATTGCAGACGCTATGGAAAATACTGCTTTTGCAGATGACAATGAAGTCAATGCTCTTTTGGAATCCACTATGAATAAATATGATATGATTCCTACCGGCGTTTACGTAGGCTGCAGTGACGGCACCTACTATGATGTTTCCGGATGGGATCCCGGACCGGATTTTGTGGTAACCGAAAAGAACTGGTATAAGCAAGGATTGGATGCTGAAGAATTCAAGCTTTATGATGTGCCCTATTTTGATTCCGATACCGGAGATTTATGTGCCACTTATATTAAGCACGTAAAATTAAAAGACGGCAGAGACGCTGTTATTGCCAGTGACTTTATGTTAAATGGTGTTCAAGCTATCATTGATTCCACTGAGGTGGTAGGAAACGGAAACGCCATCGTTATTTCCGAAGACGGTTTGATTCTTTGCTACCCCAACGAAAAAGTATTAGGAAAAAATATTTCCGAATTAAAGAATCCAAATAAGTTTATTCTAGCAGTACAAAATATTTTAACCAACGAAGACGGCACCATGAATACAATGAATGCCGGCGCTTCCTACTACACTGTAAATGAAACCATTTACGGTACAAACTGGAAATTCATTGTTTACGCCAAAGTCAGCAACTTAACCAGCGGATTGGTTCATATGATTTTCATCGGTGTGCTTTTAGCTGTAATCGGAATGGCGCTCATCGTATTCTTAATCATCCGCTTTGTCGGAAAGACCATTCAAAAGCCTGTTGCTGCATTGACAAATAACATTCAGCATATTTCCGAAGGTGACTTTACCGTGGAAATTACTGATGGCGGAAATGACGAAATCGCATTTATGAATTCTTCTATGAAGGAGTTCATTTCCAATATGCGAAATACCATTATGACCATACAAAAAACTTCCAATCGTTTGGAAACAGATGCGGCTGCAAGCTCATCCGCTTCCAATGATTTGATGGAAGAAACTACTGCACAGTCTCAGTCCATGGAACAGATTCGTGAAAACATTTCCGAACTGGCAACTGCTGTAAATGACATTGCAGAAAATGCTACCGATTTGGCAGGCACCATCAGTTCTATGACAGAGGAACAGCAAAATACCCAAAACACCATGAGTGAACTGGTAGTTGAAGCCAGAGCCGGCCAAGGCGATATGTCAAATCTTCGTGACCAAATGACAAATGTGGTAGATTCTATGGGTGCAATGGACGAAGCAGTAAACGGAGTAAATGATGCTGCAAAACGTATTACAGAGATTGTAGATATGATTAATTCTATTGCCAGCCAGACCAACCTCTTATCTTTAAACGCTTCCATTGAAGCAGCCCGTGCCGGTGAAGCCGGAAGAGGTTTTGCAGTTGTTGCTACAGAAATCGGTCAGTTGGCAAACGATTCTGCAGACGCTACTAATCAGATTGCAGATATTATTCGTGAAATGTCTGCCAAAGTTTCTATCTTATCCGAGCGCTCTGCAGAAAACACGGAAATCATCAACGGCAGTGCTTCTTCTGTAGCTTCTGCAGCAGATACATTTGAAACGATTTATACCAAACTGACAGAAACAAACGAGTTGATGGAAGAAATGGCACAGCACATTGAAACAGTGAATGAAGTAGCATCCAGCCTGGCTGCTGTATCTGAGGAAGGTAGCGCATCTACAGCAGAAATTTCTGAATCTGTGGAAGAAATCGCTGTATCCTCTGAGCGTATGGCCGACACCTCCAAAGATGTCGCAAGCGCTGCAGGAAGCGTTGCCGAAGCTGTTGATACCATTAATAACGCAGTAAATGTATTCCAAATCAGTGTACAAAATGCAAAAGAAGAACTATTAAGTGAATAAAATAATGCGTTAATACAATCCTAAAAATAAGCATAATAAAGACCCTCACATTTGTACCACCCCATCCCTAGATTTTTTTGGGGTAGTACATTTGAGGGTCTTTTTATTTTGGTATCATAATGATTAATCGGAACCGTTCTTTCACGTAAATTTGAACTTCTCCTCGATACTGATTTACAGCTAGTTGTATGGATTTCAGACCATATCCGTGGAATCCTATTTGATCCTTTTTATTGGTCTTTGGCACACCATTTTCCATTTCGATTTCACCGTTGTAAGTATTTTCCAGTTCTATTATCAGCATTTCCCGCCGTTCAAATACTTTTAAACTAATTAATCGATTTTCCTCATCCTCTACTTTGGCTGTGGCTTCTATTGCATTGTCAATAGCATTTCCAAAAATGGCACAAATATTCTCCGGAGATAGAAAACTCATTTTTTCTCCGTCTGCAACACAAGTCATACGTATATGATGTTCTTTACAATATAAACTTTTTTCCGTAAGAATCGTATCTAAAACATCATTTTCCGTAGAAACAAAAGCATCATACATATCCACAGATTTTTTTAACCGTTCCAATTCCTCTTTTGTTATAGCAGAACCTGTTTTCTCCAATACACTTATTTGTCTTTTTAAATCATGGCATTTCACATTAATCAGATCTACATTCTCCTTGTTCTTCTGATAATGTTGCAATTCCATCTTTCTTAATAGCTTCAGTGTTTCAATTTCCTCATTCATAGAAGCATTTAAAAGAGTACCGGTTAATACCAAAAGAATAAACAAACAACATATAATTGAAAACACTCTCGAAATGATAGCCAGCATCACACTTTCTGCAGCGTAGTAATCCCGGAGTTCACTTAATCCAACGACAACCACTAGCATCACAATTACAAAAAGATACTTTTCTTTGACAGGCAAATTTTCCTGTGTTTTCATTGAGCGAATAATGAAGTAGTAAATAAGTCCATAGACAACAATGTAAACGATTATTTCCTGTAGATTCCATGGTTTAAAATATCCATCGGGGCGTAGTGGTTCACGAAGCGTTAACACAATTTGGGCAGCAATGTGCTGTAGCGTATACCCTTCTGCCACAATCATAATAGCCTGTGAAAAATCTATCTCGTAATATACAAGAAGTCCCGGCAACGTGGCTACTGCCAAAAACAAATATAGAATGGCTATAACAAATGGCAAGGGAATAAGTTTATTTAGTGCATAAACCAAAACCAGTTCTATCCCCAATAGTAATGCATCCAGCATTACCCCCACCACAAAGCTATATTTTATTTTTTCTTTTTTGGCACACTTACTTGCAAATAAAAATTCAGCAACAATTAATTGTAAAACAAAAAAAAGGATACTATAAATACCAAAAGCAAAATACCCCATCTCTACATCCCTCTACTGATATATTCCGACAATTCTTCCAAAACCTGTTTTTTTCTGCTTCGACTTATCTTTAAAGTATCACCGCCCACTTTTAATTCATAATCTTTTACCCATTCAACATACTTCGGATTAACCAGATAACAATTATTACAACGAATAAAACAACTTTTCTTTAAATCTGTCTCAACATCCGCTAACCGTCCGCGCACTTCCAGAGTTTCATCCACTAAATGATAAAACAGATTATGCCCTTGTACTTCAACATAGCATAATCTGTCTGATGAAATGTGATACATTCCTCCACCAAATTTCAGAAAAATATCTCTTTTTTGATTTGTGGCAATTCGGTTTATCACTTTATCCATTTTAAAAGAAAAATCCGGATAGGACAGGGGCTTCACTATAAAATCAAAAGCCCCAACCTCATATCCTTTTACTGCATACTGCGCCAGATTTGTTACAAAAACGATTACAACCTCACTATCTTTTTTTCTTATACTTTTCGCTGCTGACATACCATCCAAATGGCGCATATCAATATCCATAAAAATCAAATCATAACCTGCTTTATACTCATCTATAATATCTAATCCGTCACAAAACCCTTCCACCTCATATTCGTAAGGTTTTTCTTCAAAATACCGCTTAATGATTTGAAAGAGCTGATTTCTGTACTCTTTGGAATCTTCCACTATGGCAATTCTGATTTTCATGGCAACTCCTACATTTTAATCCACATTTTTCGAATTTTGTCTTACTCTTTTCACTATCTTACCAATTCTCTTAATAAATAACAACGCTACTACTATGTCAAATCCAATCATAATATAGATGAGTTTTGATGCCCCGTATTTTACATAGCTTTTCGGTGCAACATCCTTATACTCCGCAGAATTTACATAAGCATAACACAAATGATGGATTGCATTTCTCATAGCTGTTTTTGCTGTTGCACTTTCCGTGTCAGATGCATTTTTTCTGAATAGTTTCATATTATGCATCAAGAACGTATCTCCTCCGGCTCTAAGCATTTGATCCGATAAAGTAGCGCTGTCACTCATATACAAATCTGTAATCACAACTCCACAAAAGCCCCACTCATTTCGTAAAACTCCTGTTAATAAAGAGTAGTTACCAAAACAGATTGTTGTACCAATGCAATTCTGAGCACTCATAACTGCTGCTGTGGCCGGCATAACGGCTGTGTTCACCTTTCCGTCTTCATCTGTATAATGCACCTTCATACTTGCCTCTTTGACACAAATTTCAAATGGCTGAAAGTATATTTCTCTCATGGTCTGTTCGTCCGCCCATGTATTCAAATAATGCTCTCTGTGCGTCTCCTGATCGTTTACTGCAAAATGCTTTATATAACATACCAGCCCCTGGTCACCGGCTCCGCTTACAAGAGACGCCGCCAGTTTTCCCGAAAGATAACCATCTTCTGAAAAATATTCAAAATTTCTTCCTGCAAAGGGAGAACGATGTATATTCATAGCCGGCGCATACCATCCACTTAAACCATCTGTCAACGCCTCTTGCCCAAAGGCTTTTCCTACCTCGTACATCAGCTTCTTATTCCATGTGGCGGCCAGTACCGGTTTAGAAGCCCATGATGCTGTAGTCACATGATTCGAAAAGATTGTCAGACCTGTATCACCATCTCCCTCTGTTGTTGCATTTTTCCCAATGGAAGCAATCTTAGATGTCTGATATGCTGCGCCAAAAAGCGCTCCCATAACTTCCTCATCTGAGAGATTCAACTGATCCAGTAATCTATCCCATTTTTCATCATCATAATCACATCCACGTAATTCGGAAAGCACAAGCCCGTTTCTGGCATTTTCTACCGGAGCCTCTTTTGCATAAACAAGGCTTCCCGGCTGGTTTCCAAAAACCTCATCCGACTCCAAATCAATTTCTTTGGAATTCAAATAAGTCTGATATAACTCATCGGAAATCGTCTTTGTTCTTTCTTCTTTTTTCTCCGGCATCGTATTGGTCCAATCTGCTCTCGACAAGAGAACCGTCTCCGAATCCATATATCCGTTGCACTCTTCAAATTGGTTGGTAGCTACAACCTTATCATCACTTCTTTTATTTCCATCCGCATACACTACGGTTTCATCTACAGAAATCTTTCTTTCTGCAAGGACATTATGGCTGTTTTTCCTCAGAGAAACAACATAATCCCCCTGTTCTAGTACATACCCGCCTTTAGTACCATCCTGATTCATTCGGCGATAATCATAGGAAGCCATATCTTCTGCTTTAAAGCTCAGGTTTATCCGGCAGGATTCACCCGGTTTTATTTCCTTTGTTTTATCAAAAGCAACTAACTTTACCTGTGATTTTTCTATTTTGTTTTCTTCATCATAATCTGTATAGGGAGACGTATAATAAATCTGCACGGTTTCCTTTCCGGAAACCTTACCGGTGTTTGTAACTAAAACCCCTACGTTTATCTCGTCGTTTTCGTATGAAAAATCTGTAATATCCTGTGAAAAATCCGTATAGCTTAATCCGTATCCGAAAGGATAGCACACTGCGCCGGCCTCTTTGCATGCTCCCTTTTCGTCTATCTCACCATATACAAATCCATCATCTTCTGCATCTGCGGTTTCATAATACCGATATCCACTATAAATTCCTTCCTGATATTCAATAAAATATCCCGGCATAGCATCATCAGTAGATGCATTTCCATATTGAAACTCTCCCATATTCACAAAAGTAGGGTCTTTTGTAAAATCAGTGGCATAGGTATCTACCAATTTACCTGATGGGTTTACTTTTCCACTCATAATTTCAGACATTGCAAAAAAACCCTGGGAACCGGGATTACCCACCCAAAGAATTGCATCCGCCTCTAATTCTCCCGACATCAATGGACTAAGTTCTAGAGCATTGGAGCTTACCAGAACCACTATAACCTTTTCACAGTTTTTCTTTGCAAATCGTATGGTTTCTTTTTCCTCAGTCGTAAGTGCCAGATAATGTGGTGTTCCATCAGAGTATTCATCCATCTTTTTATCCGCACCCTCATTTCCCTGTCGGGTTAAAAAAACAATTGCATTTGTTCCTTTAATCCTGTTTTCCGTACCAACATATACAGAAGAGGGGTACTGATAGATTGTACTGTCGTTACTTAAAAATGACCCCTCCGGTTTTGCAAGCGTAGTCCCCTCTGCCTCTTGTAACTCCTCCACTGTTGCCTCTTTCATCACATCCGTAGTAGCGGTATTCACACGAAAATATTGTTTCAAGGCCTTTTCAGGAGAAACGCCCTTACTTCCGTCAGAAGAACCGGCACCGGAACCGGAATAAAAAGGATTTAAGTACCCATATCCAAAGGGTGTCACTTCCGACTTCTCCTTTAGCGGTAGCACACCATTATTCTTTAAAAGCACTTCACCCTCTTCGCATACTCTTAATGCAACCTTTTCTGCATTGTTCCGAGCTTCCTCACTATCATCCGTCTCTTGTTCATAATAAGAAACTTTTTCTGCATTGATTATCCTTTCAGACGGTGCCATTACAAAAGTATCAAACATTGGTTGCAGAAAACTTGCTACCACGTTTAAACACATTATCAAAGCTAAAACAATCGTTAATAATGGAATATGAATCAATAAATAACCGACATTTCCCAGTTGTTTTTTTTCCGCACTGTTTCTTTTTTTCATAATAAATCCCCTTTCCGGTTTTTCTAAACGCATAGTAGCATCTCAAAAACCAAAAAAGGGGGGTTTGTCTTACTCGGTAATTTTTCTTCCTAAAATGTTCTATCTCATATTTTTTAACGACTCAAACAGCTCCAAGTCCTGTTGTGTTACTTTAATATTTGTTGTCATCGGATTTTCTCCCGGTTTGGTAACTGTAAGTTCCATTACGGTGTCTGCCGGAATACCACTTCCAAACACTACCTGAAAAAAAGAAACCGCCTTGGGGTGGGCTGCCTGGAAATTCTTAAAGGCTCCCATTGCTTTCATCATATCTGCAGGATTCATTGCCATACGTATCTCTCCTATCTTTTGTTTATTTGCATTTTGTCCCATTCTTTGCAAGATTTTTTGTCATCCATATCATATGGTTTTATCTTTCTTGCGTTTATTCAACGGGAACTTTTACAGTATACCACCAATCGGTTGCCAAGTCATTTTGAAACCCCTATAATATTCTTGATAAAATACAATTACAGGTAAGATGTATGAGTATTTGATTTATCATAAATGTACGGAAAATGAAAAGAGGCAGATGAAGTGAAAAAAGAATTCAAAGAAGCCATAGAGGATTCTCCCATCATTGCAGCAGTAAAAGACGATGCAGGGTTGGAGAAATGCCTTAGCTGTGACAGCCGAATTATTTTTATTTTATACGGAGATATCATTACCATTCCCGCCATTGTAGAAAAGATCAAAGGCGCCGGTAAGATTGCCATGGTTCACATCGATTTGATTCATGGACTACAGTCAAAAGATATTGCCGTAGACTTTATCAAAAAATACACCAAAGCCGATGGCGTCATTTCCACAAAGATGACCATTATCCAACGGGCAAAAGAATTAGGACTTCATACGGTAATGCGCTTTTTCGTTATTGATTCCATTGCATATAACACCATGGAAAAGCAAATCAAAAATGCTCACCCCGATGTCATCGAGGTATTACCGGCACTGATGCCTTCCGTATTAAAGCGTATTGTGGATTTTGCCAAATGCCCCGTGATTGCCGGAGGTTTGGTTTCTGAGAAAGAAGATGTTATGTCTCTGTTGGAGGTAGGAGTTTCTTCAATTTCTTCTACCAACAATGAGGTTTGGTTTTTATAATTATTATATTTATCACAGGGGAGGAATCATTATGGATACCAAGGAACAAATCGCAAATCGTATGGTGGCAATCATCCGGACTTCTGTTATCGGAATTGTTGCCAATGTGTTTTTAGCAGGCTTCAAAGCCTTTGTGGGAATTGTTACCGGTTCCATTGCCATTACCTTGGACGCTGTAAACAACTTAAGTGATGCATTATCATCTATTATAACCATTGTGGGTACCAGACTGGCCGCAAAAGCACCGGATAAAAAACATCCTTACGGTCACGGACGAATTGAGTATCTCACCGCCAGCATCATTGGAATCATCGTAATGTACGCCGGTCTTACGTCCTTTATAGAGTCCATAAAAAAGATCATTCATCCCACTGAAGCGGACTACAGTACCGTTTCTTTGGTGATTGTAGCCGTTGCCGTTGTGGTAAAAATACTTTTGGGATTATATGTAAAAACCGAAGGAAAAAAATACAATTCCGATTCTTTGGTAGCCTCCGGTCAGGACGCCCTGCTGGACGCAGTCATTTCCACAACCACCTTAATCGCTGCTTTCGTCTTTTTGGGAACCGGCATTGGTTTAGAGGCCTACTTAGGTGCCATTATTTCCATTATCATCTTAAAAGCCGGTATTGATATGATTCGCGAATCCCTTAGCCAGATTCTAGGCGAGCGTGCAGAATCAGATTTAACAAAATCCATCAAACAAACCATTTGTGAATTTGATGAGGTTCACGGAGCTTACGATTTGATTTTAAATAACTACGGTCCGGATACCTACATGGCTTCCGTTCATGTGGAAATTGACAGCACCATGTCCGCTCCGAAAATCGATGCTTTGGCAAGAAAGATTTCTCAAAAGATTTATGAGGAATATCAGATTGTTATCGGTGCCGTGGGAATCTATGCGTATGATGCCAATGACCCCGAGACTCAAGCAATTCTTTCCGATATTCGTACCCGTATGGATAAATACGAAGAAGTATTGCAATTCCACGGATTTTTTGTTAACAAAGAAGAAATGACCATCAGTTTTGATGTGGTCATCGACTTTTCAGCAAAGGATCGGCAGCAACTTTATCAAACCATTACAGAGGAGATTCAAAATGCCTATCCCAAGTATCATGTAGCCATTACTTTGGATGAGGATTTCAGTGATTAACATGAAAGATTTTATTGAAGGGGTAAAAGACAGCACCCCCATTTCCATAGGATATTTTTCCGTCAGCTTTACCTTTGGTATTATGGCTGCCGGTTATGGAATCTCGCCCCTAATTGCAGGGGCGATTTCCTTGTGCAATGTCACAAGCGCCGGACAGTTTGCCGGCCTTACTTTATTTGCTGCAGGCGCACCATATCTGGAGCTGTTTTTAACTCAACTGATCATCAATCTGCGCTATGCGCTTATGTCACTTACCTTGACACAAAATTTATCCAAAAAGGTCAACACCTTTCAGCGTCTTATTATGTCCTACGGCATCACCGATGAAATCTTTGCTGTAGCTGTCACCAAAGAAAAGCCCATAACCCTTTCCTACATGCTGGGATTAGAATGGGTACCCATTTTCTGCTGGACCGGAGGAACCATTTTAGGAGCAGTAGCCAACAACCTTTTGCCCCCTTCCGTGCAAAGTGCCTTGGGAATTGCCCTTTACGGAATGTTTGTAGCCATTGTCCTCCCCGTTGCCAAAGAGAAAAAATCCGTTTTGTTTGTCAGCGTAATTGCTCTAGTTTGCAGTTGTATCTTTTATTATATGCCCGGATTAAACAAGATTTCTTCCGGCTTTGCAATTATTATCAGTACTGTTTTAGCTGCAGGATTGGGTGCTGTTTTTTTTGCAGATGAAGATGAGGAGGACGAAACATGATTTATATTTATATTTTGATTATGGCAGTTACCACCTATCTCATTCGTATGTTGCCTTTGACCCTATTCCAAAAAGAAATACAAAACAAATACGTAAAACGTTTTTTAGGGTATGTTCCTTACGCCTGTCTTACTGCAATGACAGTACCGGCCATCTTTTATGCCACCAAAAGTCCGGTCAGCGCCGCTGCGGGATTTGCCACGGCATTGGCCCTTGGATATAAAAAACAGAGCCTCCCTGTGGTGGCCCTGTTTGCATGTATTACGGTATTTGTAGTTGAAAAAATCATGGGATTTTAAACTTCCCATTCAGACTGACCTTCTTTGATCATACGCTGTCCCAGGGATGCTTCCGGGGACAGTTCTTTTTCTTTTGCCTCAAGTTTTTTCTCCTGAACCAGTTCTTCTTTTACCCTTTTTCGGTAATCTCTGGGAGAAACGTGGTAGGCATCTTTAAATACACGGTTAAAGGTTCGCTGACTTTCAAAGCCTGCATTTTCCATAGCCTCTGTTACCGTTTGATCCGTATATTTTAAAAGGTAGGTCACGTATTGCAATCTGGTATTGTTCACATACTGATTAAAGTTGGTATGAAAGGTCGCGGAAAAAATCCTAGAAAGGACAAAAGGACTTACATACAGGTCTTCCGCCATTTTGGTCAAAGACATCTCTTCCGTGAAATGACCTGCAATATATGACACCGCCCGAAAGATCAAATCATCACTTTCCATAGAGGATTTGTCCACAAGCTCCAAACAAGGCAATAATCTTGCCAGCACAATCTGCAAATAAGCCTGGTGAATAGCATGGGCCTTTTCTCCAGAAGCATCTTCCCGATACAAGGTCTGAAAAGCATACACCACATCCGGATGCACATCCTTCTTTTTGATAATGGGATTCCTTGGCGCATACTGTTGTAGTGTCTGTAAAAAAGCACCACTCATAGCCGGAGAAGCCAAAAGATATCTGGAACGGCACTTTCCGCTGTCAAAAACCTGATAATGGTGAATCAACTCAGGAAAAATCACCGCCACATCTCCTTCTTCCATATGATACAGTTCCTGTAACACTCCCACTTCTTGGGTTCCCTTTGTAATGTAGACAATTTCTACCGCCGTATGGATATGGGGAGGCACATGAACGGATTTTTTATCAATAAAGCGAAAATCCTCATTGGTATTTTCAAATACTGCATACATAAATCTACCCTCCTATTTCCAAGGCTATCCGCTTAGTCAAACATTTTATGGCTGTTTTCCACCCGCAGCGAATTTATCTTTATTCCTTGGATTATAAGTATTATATCAGATTCCAAGTCCTATCATTAATTAAAAAGATTAAAAAATACAAGATTTGGCTACTTTTATCATGCTTGTGGCAAGTATTATAAAAAATAGGGGACTATAATGCAATTGAAATTAAGGAAAAGCAATTAAAAAGGAGAAGCGTTATGTTTAAGAAAGTTGTAGAATTTGTAAAAGAAGGAATGGAAGCTTACGGAGAAAGCATCTGCCGTTTCTACTAAAATCGGTTCTTTGTTTTTTTACAAAGATTTTCTATTTAAGATATTATTTCATTTTAACAGTATAGATTTTGGAAACGAAAGTTTCCCCCGATTTCCTTTCAACGAAGCCGCGAGAGCGACTTCTTTTTTTTATGTCTTGATTAAGAAAGTTTCAATCCAAAGAATTTTACCGAAAAGACAAAAGAACCGCCCCCATAAAGACGAAAGAACCGTCCCTAAGGACGGCTCCCTCTTTTATGGAATCGATTAATCGGAAACGTCTACATCTCCGGCTCCATTATCGATAACAATCGCTTTATCTGTGCTTCCTGTAACCTCATAGTCTCTGCCAATTCCTGACATTTTTTTACCACCAATGGTTAAATCTCCCATTCCAACGGATACATCAAAGGAGTATTCCGAAATATCTCCAATACCGGATACATCCACATCGCCGGCTCCGGCATCAATATCCAGCTTACTAAATTCAACGTTTTCTAAATCTACATCGCCGGCTCCGGCATCCAATGCCACTTCTTCAATGGAACAATCGGCTAAGTCAATGTCCCCTGCTCCGGAATCAATATCAAGCTTTGAAGCGTTGATATTGGAAAAGTCCAAATCACAGGCACCTACATCCAGGACAATGTTATCCAGTGTTACACCTTTAGGAATGTAAATAACAATGCTCAAATTTTTGTTTTTCGTACCATAAAGATTTACGGTATTTTTCTTTTCTTTAATGATTAATGTAGAGTCTTCCACACTAATCTGAGGTACTCTGCTTTTTGATTTCACAGTATATTCCACAGCATAGCTATCTGTGGTGTTATCAATCTCAAAATTTACACCTGCAAGATCCGCATCAATAGACTTAAATTCGTCTACTCCCACAGTCTCTGTGATACCACCTTTCACCTCATCGTTATCAAAGGAAAACCATGAAAAAACATGCACTCCAATTCCTACAATAATTGCCAACAGCACCAAAAGCCAAATAATAGTCAAATAAATTTTCTTACCCATATTACCTCTCCTTATCTCTTTTCAACACCCCAAATATTTTTAATAATCTTTCCTGCAACAGCGGCTACCGGCCAAATAATCCAGGTAATGTGCCAGTCAAATGTTATGAAACTCCAAATCAGATATACGCAGGTAATGGTCTGCCAATATACATCCATAAAAGCACGAAGATATTTGTTCTCGTAGTACACATCCTCATCGTCGTCATCCTTGCCGCGGGAGAAATACTCTTCCTTTCTAGGAGCTCTTCCAAAGCTTTCCTCTTCAAAAGGTTCACGGTATTTTCCATCAGCAGTTTTTTCAAGTCCCAAGTCAGCTGCAATTTCATCCAAATTGCCGAATTCGGTGATCACTGTACCAACTGCTTCATTTTCAGCCATTCCCTCTTTCATCAATTCTTCGTATTTATCTTCCATCATGGCGTATAAATCTTTTTTCGCACGTTTCACTTCATAAGTGTCCGGCAGTTTCATAAACATTGCATCCAAATAATTCTTAATCGTTTCCATAATATTACTCCCTTTACGAATCTATAAATTTTTCCACAACTTCCTTTGTTA
The DNA here is from genome assembly GCA_024694625.1 of Lachnospiraceae bacterium. Lineage (GTDB taxonomy): Bacteria > Bacillota > Clostridia > Lachnospirales > Lachnospiraceae > JAILEN01. Next base: position 35,552 of record JAILJP010000013.1, read on the forward strand.
CATTCCACTCATCACATCTTTCATCATAATAACGTTTCCCCTCGTTTGTTATGCGATAGTAGGTTCTCTTTTTCCCGTTTTCTCCTGCACCGCTGTAGGATTCAATCAGTCCCTTTTTTTCCATTCGGTTAAAGGCGGAATAAAGAGTGGTTTCTTTGATTACATATTTCTCATCCGTTAACTCCTTAATCTCTTTTGATATCTCATATCCATAAGATGGAGCCTTTCTTAGGAGAAACAGAATCATGGTATCATTGTATCCGCGAATGACATCGCTGGAAATACTAACCATAAGCACTTCACCTCCCTATTGAATTGTTCTTTTGTACTTCATCTGTCGTACTTTGTCTGTCGTTGCTACGTCTGTCGTAGTACGTCTGTTGAAGTAAATATACTACGTCTGTCGTAGGATGTCAACACCTTTTCAAAAAAATTTTTACCAAGCCACCTTCTGCCAGCTTAAATCCTTATTCCCATACATATCGTCTTTCTATATATCCCCCTTGGGTGCCACTCCCACCCGCTGTTTTCTCTTCGGATGAAGAAACTCTAGATACTATACTCGCATCTTTTATTCTTTTGTGTTCGTACAAGAATTTACATTTCTGCCGCAAGATGTGTGCCTGACAAAGACTTGAATATAAAAACATTTGCGCTTTCTCAGAACTCAAGGTGAGCTGAGCGCTTTATAGCGAGCTTAGAAAAAAAAGAAGCATGTTTTTTCTTAGCAAGCGGTGACTTAAGCCGGCTCACCTTGAGTTTTGAAAAGCGCTAATAATAAAAACAAGTCTTTGTCCCTGGCACACACTTGCTTCGAACTGTAAATTGTTGTCCGGACACAAAAAGGATGCTCGTATTTAGTATCAAGAGTTTCTAACATCCTTGCAAAATGCAGCGGGTGGGAGGGGCACCCCAGGGGGGATACATAAATGGACTATGTATGGGAATAAGGCGATATTCTCTTTACAGAATGACGAAGAAAAAATATAATAAAAGTCGCGAAATACGCTGGAAAAGGAAAGGAAGAAAAAAGATGCAAAATATTGTTTGTTTAGACTTGGAAGGTGTGTTGGTACCTGAGATTTGGATTGCCTTTGCAGAGGCTTCCGGCATTCCCGAATTAAAGAAAACCACCCGAGATGAACCTGATTACGATAAGTTAATGAACTATCGTTTGGAGATTTTGAAAGAGCATGGACTGGGCTTAAAGGAGATTCAGGAGACCATCGCAAAGATTGATCCCCTCCCCGGCGCAAAGGAGTTTTTGGATGAACTTCGCGCTACCACCCAGGCAATTATTCTATCCGATACGTTTGAACAGTTCGCTGCTCCTTTAATGAAAAAGTTGGGAATGCCCACTATTTTCTGTAATACCTTGGAAGTAGCCGAAGACGGAACCATCACCGGATTTACCATGAGATGCGAAAAATCAAAATATACAACCGTAAAAGCATTGCAGTCCTGTGGCTTTGAAACCATTGCTTCCGGAGACAGCTTCAATGATTTGGGTATGATCGAAGCATCCAAGGCCGGATTTTTATTCCGCACTACAGACGCCATCAAAGCAGACTATCCTCAGTATCCTGCTTTTGAAGAATATGACGAATTATTAGACGCCATTAAAAAAGCACTGTAATTTACAAATTTCATAAGTAAAATCAGACTCTGTTACGTTTTTGTAACGGAGTCTTTTTTATGCCCAGTTTCCAAAACAAGTGCATTTTATGCCGTATTTCTACCATTTGTTCCATTAAGAGTTTTCCATCTTTATTTCATGATATAGTATCCCAAAACTTACTTGGAGGAAATAGGATGAAAAAATCAATTAAATTGCGCATTATCACGATTCTTGTCGTGCTACTGATTATTTTTAGTTCAAATGCAATTATGAGCGGAGTTACCAATAATCAAGTAGAACTTTCCACCACACTGTTGGCGGACTATACCATTCAGTTGAAAAACCAACAACTCAACCTGGAGAAAAACAAAAATATCTTTGAAAAAAATGTTTTGGAAATGATTGCCGGATCGGCAAAGGGTAGCGAGACCATTTCGCAGTGTGAAACTGCCATTTCCGAAATGGAAAAAAGCGGCGAAGCATTGAACAACTATGTCAAAAAGTTTTCTGTCGCAGAGATGAATACAGAGTTAGAAGATGCCTACGGCCCTTACTACGAAGCTATTACAAACTATATTTCAAAGAGTCAGGATGTAATCACTGCCATGAAATCGGCAGATACTTCTCAAATAAATAACAGCTACAAAAACTTATTATCATCCACTCAGGAATACACCTCGTACAATCAGCACTACAAAGATACCTTAGACACTTTGATAGAACACGAAACAGACTTGGTGTTTGTACGTACGCAAAGAGCCTCTTCCATCACCATTGGCATGGGCGGTGTCTTTGTCTTTGCAATGATTTTAGTGATTTATTTATGCCTGCGTACCGTTCTTCGTCCTTTAGAGAATATGGAGAAAAAACTGAGTCAAATCATCCTGGATTTAAAATCCGGAAACGGCGATTTAACAAATCGAATTGACTTTTTATACGAGGACGAAGTTGGAAAAATTGCTCTTGGCATCAATGCCTTTATGGATGAGCTGCAAGGTGTAATTCAATCTATAAAAACCGGTTCCGGAAGTATTCACAGTTCCACACAGAAGATGGATCAAAACATCTCCAACTGCGAATCAACCTCCTCTACTATTTTGGATGGGCTCAGTGAAATCTCCGCAAATATGGAAGAAATCAACGCCACTCTTCAAAATATTGATCAATCATCTACGGATATTTTGGATTCGGCAAAGCAGATTCGAAGTGATTCCGACAATAACTCACAGTTGGTAAAAGATTTGTTGGTTCGTGCCGAAGAAGCCAAAGACTTTTCGGAAACCAATAAAAACCATACCCAAACCATGATGGAAGATATCAGTTCCCGCATGGAGGAATCCATAGAAAAAAGTAATTCCGTGGAACAGATTCGGGAACTTACCGATAACATTTTAACCATCTCCTCACAAACCAATCTTCTTGCCCTAAACGCTTCCATTGAAGCTGCCAGAGCCGGAGATTCAGGACGGGGATTTGCCGTGGTTGCCACAGAGATTCAAAGCCTTGCAGAAGACACCAAAAACATTGCCACCAGCATTCAGGATACCAACGTCATCGTCTTGGATGCAGTCCATGAGCTTGTGAAAAATGCCAATGAACTTTTGGAATATATTACCTCCACCATCCTGTCGGATTATGACAAGTTCGTGGAAAACGCCATTGAAAACAAAAATGCCATTGCAAATATTTCTGATTTATTAGCCCGTTTTTCTGAACATGCTCAAAATATGCAGGAGCGAACGGAAGCACTTTCTGACGGTATAACAGAAATCAGTGTTGCATCAGAAAACAGTGTAAACGCCCTTGTAAAGTCCACAGAAGAAATGGATAGTTTGCATATTTCCGTTTCGGAAATTCAAACCCAGTCCAATTATAACAGCGCAACCGTCAACGAACTAAACGATGAAGTAGAAAAATTTAAACAGCTTTAATTCTACCCAAATCATAAAGAGAGTATGCAACCAAAATAAACTTTTTGCATACTCTCTTTTTCAAAATGTTATATTATTTTTATTAACAAAAAGGGGATTTCAACATATGTACATTATTAATCAGCTACTTGCAAACAAAATACTAATTACTGGAGGTATCGCCTGGCTTAGCGCACAGATTTTGAAAACCCTGATTTACGCAATAGTAAATCACACACTAGATTTTCGACGACTCTTTGGAGACGGTGGAATGCCAAGTGCGCATTCAGCTACTGTTACCTCCATTGCTATTTCCTGTGGATTAGTATGTGGCTTTGATTCTCCCCTTTTTGCGCTGGCTTTGATTTTTGCCTTCATCGTCATGCACGATGCCATGGGCGTTCGACTAGAGACAGGAAAACAAGCCAAGGTATTAAATGATTTGATTCAAATGCTCTATGACAATACACCACCGGAAGAAAAGTTAAAAGAGTTTGTAGGTCACACACCTTTACAGGTAATATCAGGATTTGTTTTGGGCCTAGTAGTCTCCTGCGTTGTAAACTTTTATTCGGCAGGGTTGTAAAATTTATCCTCACTGACACAAGTGTTTCCGTTTTCCAAAACAGAAACATAGTAATGTTTATCGCCGCCATCTACTTCAATGTAGCAAACACCATCCTCAAATTTATCTGTAATATCTATGACTTGATCTCGGAAATAAATCATTGTTTTTCCATCCTCTTGCATCACCTGCAAATCATCCGTCAGTGCCTCTTCCATCAGTTCCTCTTCTGTTAAGGGACGTTCTCTTCCAAAGATATCGTAGGCAACTCCGCCTCCACCGCTTTCACAAACGTTACCATCTTCATCCACATAGGACTGGGTATAACCACCCTCTCCGTCAAAGGTAATGGTAGCCTCTGTTTGTTCTCCATGGGTCCAGATTTGAATCTGTCTTTGGATTCCACCTATATTTGCAGCATACGCACTTCCTGAGCCCAAGGCTAAAATACCTACAACCGCAACTGCTGCCACTGCTGCTTTTTTCATTTTTTTCTTTTTTAATGCTTTCATCTTTTTGACCTCCCAAGAAATATTATCGGAGGGTTCCAATACCGAAAAAGCATTTTTATACTTTTCTCTATTTGTCATCTTCCCAATCCTCCTTTAATCTCTCTTTCAAAATACTACGTCCCCGATTCAGTCTCACTTTTACATTGCTTTCAGAAATACCTAATAGGTTCGCAATCTCTTTTACGCTATAATCTTCGTAATAAAAAAGATGAATTACCACCTTGTATTTGTCCGGAAGCAAAAGCACAGTCTCAAATAAATCTTTGGACTCCGGCGTATCAAAGGATAACGTTTCTAGGTAATCATCCATTGACACCTTCTTCTTTTTCCAAAAGGACGTTACCATATTTTTTGATTTGTTGATTGCTACACGAAGTAACCATGCTTTTATATGTTCTTCACTGTCGAACTCTTTTTTTGAAGCATAATACTGATAAAAAGTATCCTGTACGACATCTTCCGCATCTTCTCTGTTTTTTGTGATACTAAATGATACCGCATAAATATTTTGTTTATACTTTTCTACCAAGTCTTGTAATGTTACTCTCATGTATCTCTCCTTAAAAGGCCTTTCATTAATTATACAAATGAATCACCAAAAAGGTTACATATCTTTTTCATCTTTTTCCGTGCTATAATAGGGGAAAATAATTTCAAAGGGGAGAATGGAGTTATGAAAAAATTTAAAAAACTATGTCTGCTTTTAATTGCAGCACTGCTGATTACCGGTGCCGCATCTTATATTGCAATACCTCAAATCACGGAAGCATCTTCCATCAGCCGCCTTCATGTAGATGGTCAGTATCTTAAAAATTCCAAAAACAAAAAAGTACAACTAAAAGGAATCAGTACCCACGGCATTGCCTGGTATCCCGAATACATTAACGACAAATGCTTTAAACAGCTTCATTCCTGGGGTGCAAACGTAGTGCGCCTTGCCATGTATTCTTCTGAGTATAATGGCTATTGCACCGGAGACGCTGCCAACAAAAAGGCATTGAAAAAGCGCATTGAAACCGGTGTCAAACTTGCCAAAAAATACAACATGTATGTCATTATTGATTGGCATATTATGAACACCGACGGCAATCCTTTGACACATCAAAAAGAAGCCAAGGAATTCTTTTCCTGGGCTTCCAAAAAGTATAAAAATACACCAAATGTAATTTATGAAATTTGCAACGAACCCTGCAACGGAACCACTTGGGATGACATTACAAAATATGCCAAAAAAATCATCCCTGTGATTCGAAAAAATGCCTCCAAGTCCGTGATTATCGTTGGCACTCCCAACTGGAGTCAAGAATTGGACAAAGCGGTTGCAAAGCCGTTAAAGTACAAAAACATTATGTACGCTCTGCACTTTTATGCAGCAACCCACGGTGATTGGTTAAGAGATACGTTGCAATCTGCCGTTTCTAACAAGCTTCCTGTTTTTGTAACTGAGTTTTCTATCTGTGATGCCTCCGGCAATGGTGCCATCGACAAATCTTCTGCAAACAAGTGGATGAAAATTCTAAACAAAAACAAAATCAGTTACTGCCTGTGGAATCTTTCCAACAAAGCGGAAACTTCCTCCATTATAAAATCTTCCTGCACCAAAACCAGCGTCTTTAAAACCGCTGATTTAACGGAAACAGGAAAATGGTGGAAAAAACAGCTTAAATAAAATAGTCTCCTTAACAGATACCAAAATTCATATCTGCTAAGGAGACTTTTCGTTTTAATTTAATTCTATTTTTTAAAAATCGGAATAAATATTGTTTTCTTCCGGAATAATAATGGCACATACAATATAGGCTACCAATCCGGTTCCGGCCAAAAGACAACACAGTGCCCATGCCAAACGAATCAACACCGGATCCAATCCAAAATAATTACCAAATCCTCCGCAAACACCGGCAAATACCTTATCTGTTGCAGATCTTCTTAGTTTTTTAGGTTCCATACTTACTCCTTTCCCTAAAATCCCTTATTACTCATTTTTATAATTTCGTCTATTCTATCAGTTTGAAAGGTTATTTACAACCCCGACGGAAATGTACCCATCTACCACGGCCTTAAAATCCGTTCCTTCATCTGCATTTTCGTGGTAATGCCCTTTCACACTCAAACGTCTGGTTCCGTCAGGAAGAACTTCCTCCACATACTCATCATCAAAGAATGCATTTCGGGCCACCTTTCGATCTTCCAAAATTCCCCGAAATTCTCCCAAGGGACATTTAGGGAAGTTCACATTCCAGATTTGATTGTATCCCAAAGGTCGATGCATCAGCTTTCCAATCATCTGTTCCAAATATGCATCTGTCACCTCATGATTTTCACTAAAATCCTCAGAAAGAGCAATGGCAGGAACGCCTACACATGCAGCCTCCAACGCAGCTCCCACAGTAGCAGAATACTGAATATCGGAACCACAGTTAAATCCATAGTTGATTCCCGACAATACCAAATCCGGTTTTTCCTTCACGATATTTAAGATACCGAATCTCACACAATCCGCCGGTGTTCCCGTAGAGGCATAGGCTTCCACTCCCTCAATTTCAAAGGGCACCTGTTTCACATCAATGTGTTCCCGAAGGGTAATCCGATGGGACATAGCGCTACACTCTTTGTCCGGAGCCACCACATATACCTTTCCAAAATTTTTTGCTGCTTTTACCAAACGAAGCAAACCATTTGCATGGATTCCGTCATCGTTGGTAACTAAAATCTTTTTCTCTTCCATACCTGATATTATAACTTGATTTTTTGTTTTCCGTAAAGAAACTTCTACCCCAACAGCAACTTCCTAACCTTTTTTATATCTCCATCCAAGACTTCATAGGTCGCTTCCTGCTCCCTTGAACTTGCCTGTTTTAGATTGGGATAAGAGTTGTTGGAATGAATGTAAAGACTGTCTATGCCGCAGGCATTGGCAATGGCTATATCCGTGGTCCGGTCGTTTCCAATCATAATGGAGTCCTCTTTATTGAGATGAAATTCCAATAACAGTTCTTCCATAAATCTTGGATCCGGCTTTTTTATTTTTTTGTCGGAACTGATATAAATTACATCCAGCCGCTCATACAGTCCCAGCTCTTTTAGTTCCGGAATGGTAAAAACATTTTGGGCATTGGACAAAAGATAAATCTTTCCACCTTTTTGATGAATCTCATCCAGCAGTTCAAATATGCCATCATAAACATAGAGCACATCTCTTGACAATACACGAAAAGTCACTGCAACATAATCCACCAAATCCTTCTTTGGAGTAATTCCCTTTTCTTCAAAAAGACGAAGAAACACCTTTCGAAGTTCAATCTCCCTGTTTGTGCCCATTTTCTTTTCCAGCTTTTGGGTCTCATCTTCGCATAGGCGAAGGTAGTTTTTCCGTAGGGATTTTCCGTCGTAGTCTGCCCCAAAGCTTCTGTAAATTCCCGCCATATTTTTCCAAAGAGAAGCTTTGCTTTCATTGGTGTGAATATCACAAAGGGTTCCGTATAAATCAAAAATAAAATTCTTCTTTTTCATAGTTTTCTTCCCTTCTTTTCCTTATAAAAATAGCACAGTTTTCTCCTCTTTCCTACCGGCCCAGGGGCGAAAGTTTATCGAATTTTTTCGAAAAAGTTTTATACGTATATACTTTCAACAGAATAAGAAAACGCCTATAATAAATGGGAATAAAACAAAAAAGGAACTTTACTATGACAAAAGATACCATCCCCGAAAACTTTACACTCCCCCTGGTTTTGGTTGACACCATACCTGTCATCTTTTTTACAATTAATATGATACTGCTCGGACAAATGCTTGAAAGCCCACTGTTTATTTTAGGCGCGCTTCTTTGCTTTTTCGGCGGAGCAGGAAAAGTCATCTGGAAGCTGATAGTTGTTTTAAAGAAAAAAAATGTCTGGTTCTTATTCGTTCAGCTACGCATTCTAATGCCCATAGGATTTCTTATGATTCTACTGTCATTGTTTATTCAAAGAGCAAATCTAAGTATCCCTGCTCTTGTAACCGGCTTTCTATCCATGCCGTCCTTTATCTTCTTTTTACTAGGGATCCTTGGCATGGTACTCATGATGATTTTTGCAAAAAAATTGGACAGCTCCGATGTGAAATCCAACTGGATTGAACAACTCACAAACGGGCTATCCCAGATTTGTATTTTCATTGGTCTTTTATTCTTGTTATAAAAGACTTGCCTCAAATGGAATCAAACTTCCCATAGGTTTTCTTTATAAACTTTTCTCCATCCACTATAAATCGTTGATGTTCCCCTTCTCCAATAAGGCCTTTTTCGTCATACACTTTTACGGAAAAAGTAAGGGCTCTTCCATCCACTTTGATTAGTTCACTTTCGCATCGAACCTTCATCCCCACCGGGGTTGCAGATACATGCTTCACATTTAAAGCTGTTCCCACAGAGGTTTGTCCCTCTTCCAAAAACTCTTTGATACATTCTGTGGAGGTATACTCCATTAAGGCGATCATAGAAGGTGTAGCATACACCTCCAGTGAACCGCTGCCCACATGCTTTGCGGTACGCTCCTTTGTCACTTCCTCTTCAACGCATTTTTTACTTCCCGTTTCCATTTCTCCATTTTCCTTTCTTCCAAACAATGAGCAGTGAGACGGATAGCAACACCGCCTTGCAAATATTGTCGGCAATCATGCAAAACCAAACTTCCCTCAGTCCCAGATTCCAAACATGAATCACCAAATAAGTAAAGAGAATTCGAATTCCCCACATGGAAAAGGCTTCCACCGCAAAGACATTTTTGGTGCGGCCCATTCCGTAAAACAATCCCTGACACACCACCATCAATCCAAAAAATGGCTCGGAAAAAGCCACCAATCGCAACATCTGCGCCCCTAGCTGCGCCACATCATTGGAGCTGGTAAAAATCCGCATCAAAGGGTAGGAAACAAAATACAAAACCAAACCACTCATCGCCATAAAAAATACGGTCATCATAATACTGGCCTTCATAACGGTGCGAAGTTTGGGCATATTATCTTCTCCAATGGATACGCCGGTCATGGCACTGGTCGCCGTACGAAGTCCGTATCCCGGAATATAAAACAAGGTTTCCGCCTCCACCGCGATGGAGTGAGCAGCAAAGATTGTGGTTCCCATACCGGATACCATTCCCGCAAAAAATACATATCCCAAAGTAGCTGTTAAATCTGTTCCAATGGAAGGAATGGCAATCTTGGAAATCTTTTTCATTACCTCTCCATCCACCTTTGCCTCCTTCCAGGCAAAGTGTAGCGCCTTCTTTTTTCGGAACACGAAAAACATGGTACTGCCGGCACAGATATGGGTCACTGCCGTTGCTACTGCGGCGCCGGTTACGCCCCAGCCTACAACATAAATTAAAATATAATCCAAAACCACGTTTACCACATTGGCAACAAGATTTACAAACATGGGAGTTTTGGTATCCAGTGTCGCCCGGATGGTGGCACCGAAAATAGTCGTTGCAGCGCGGAAAATCATAGGCAGGGAAATAATAACAAAATAGGTAGTCGCCGGTCCACGCACGGACTCTGCCGCTCCCATCCAAACCGGAATATAAGGAGCCAAAATCAAAGAAATGCTTCCCAGCACCACACCGGCTCCCAGCACAAGATACACCGCCTGAGACGCCATATCCTTTACCTCGGCCTCGTCGCCTCGCCCCACTGCCTGACTCATCAATGACAAAAGCGCCACGCCAATGGCATACATAAGGCTTCCCACCAACCATCCAATGGTGGTGGTAACAGAAACCGCTGCCGTAGCCTCTTCCCCCAAATGACCTACCATCGCCGTATCCACATATTGCAACAACGTAGACAACACATGCTCTATCATAGTAGGGATGGACAAATATATTAAATTTTCAACAATTCTGTTTTTCTTTTCCATTTATTTCCACTGTTCAAGGCCGTTTTTCAACCGTTCTAATCCATCATACAAGGTTTCCTTCGGACAGGCTACATTAAAGCGCAGGAAATGATTTCCATTGCCGTGATACATCATTCCGTGAGAAACAAACAATCCCGTTTTTTCACGAATAAATCCTGCCAATGCTTTACTGTTATCCGTATAGGCGGAAACATCCAGCCAAAGCAAATAAGTAGCATCTTTAGAAATCATGGTAACCTTTGGCAAATGCTCCTTTAAAAATTCATCCGTTATCTCCTTGTTTTCTTGGATATACTCTCTTAATGCCAGATTCCAGGAACGTCCCTTCATAAAGGCTGCCACTGCCACATCTACAGCAAAGGCATTGGGTTCTGCCACTTCGTCTGTATTCAATGCTCTCCAAATACGGTCCCGAATGCCCTTATTGGGTGCAACTACCGCCGCAGTTTGCAAGCCTGCAATATTAAAGGCTTTGGTAGGAGCGATAGCCGTAATAGAAATCTCTTTACAGGTTTGTGATACGGAAGCAAAGGGTGTGTATTCCATCCCCGGTGCACAAAGATCACAATGAATTTCATCAGACAGCACCAATACATGGTGTTTCTTACACAGTTCCCCAACCTTTGCCAATTCCTCTTTCTTCCATATTTTTCCAACAGGGTTGTGAGGATTGCAAAGAATCATCAAGGTGGTCAAAGGGTCGGAAAGTTTTTCTTCCAAATCCTCAAAATCCATTTCATAGGAAGTTCCGTCAAACTTCAAAGGATTCTCCAATACCACGCGACCGTTGTTTAAAATGGAATTGTAAAACATATTATAAACCGGTGTCTGAATCACTACTTTTTCAGCCGGCGTAGTAAACTTTCGAACCGTAGTGGAAATTGCAGGAATCACCCCTGTTGTAAAGATCAGCCAATCTTTTTCAATAGAAAAATCATGATAGTTTTTCCACCAGTATTGATAGGCTTCATACCATTCATCTGGAAGATCCGCATATCCAAAAACTCCCAGTTTCATACGCTTTTCCATCGCCTCTAAAATACAGGGAGCCGCCTGAAAGTCCATATCCGCCACCCACATAGCAAGCTCATTTTCTTTTACATTCCACTTATAGGAATTTGTATTTCTTCGATTAATGACTTCGTCAAAATTAAACTTCTCACTCATAGCATTTCCTCTCTGAAAAAATAAGCCAGATACATCTACTGCATCTGACTTATTATACCATTTCTTCTCTCTGAAATCTTTGTCCGGATTTCCTACCACAAAGTGTCAGGGTTATCCAAACATTCTTCGATATCGTTGCACACAATCTTGGTCTTATCCGGGTCTACCTCGTCAGGCTGAATTACAAGATGCTTAATCTTGTCAGCTTTGATACTTCCCTCGGTAGGATTCAATACACTATCAATCTCTCCGGTGATTTCCGCATCACAGGAAGAGTATTCAAAAGCCAATGTAGTGTTAATCAATCGGCAGTTTTTCATAACCAGATTGTCCACGTAGCACATTCCCTGCAAGCTTTCGATGGTGCAGTTTACAAGGGTAAGATTTTTGGCATTCCATCCCAAATACTCACCGGTAATAAAGGAATCATAAACCGTAACATTTTCACTGTTCCAAAATGCATCCTTAGATGCCAAATGGGAGTTGCGGATTTCCATATTCTTTACTCCGTCAAAAGAGTAATCTCCCACCAAGATCAAACCATCAATGGAAACATTTTCACATCCCATTGCAAAGTAAGGACCATGGGCTCTTACATCCTTTAGAGACACATTTTTACAATTCCACAGAGTCTCCTGAGCATTGGGAATCTCCACATTTTCAAGGGCAATATCATCACATCTGCGGAACTGCTTGGGAGCCTCTACAATAGAGTTTTTCATGTGAAATTCATTGGTGTACCAAACTCCGGCTCTGGCTCCGTCAAAGAAGGTTACCTCATCCAAATCCACATGATTTGCATACCAGAAAGGATACTTCCAACGGAACAAGGATTTGCGGACAAAAACATTTTTGCTTTCCTTTAAAGGAGATTCACCCTCCTCAAAAACACAGCCGTCCAGTTCCATGTTTTCACCTTTAAACAAGGCTCTTTCTTCTGTAAATTTTGTATTTTCAATTCTCTCATTTGTTCTTTTCATATCTTTTCTCTTTCTAATCCAAATAAACCATTACTACTTCTAATATATACCATTCTTCAAAGTTTACAATTGGCATCTTGCACAAAATACTCTTGTGTGCAATTTAATTTTTTCATAGTATTCTTTTTTTATCTTAATAAAAAAGACAGGCAACTTTCCAAATAGGAAAATCAACCTGTCTGTATTATTTTTATTTATTGTCCAAAAGCTTATGCAGCCTGAGGTTCTTTATTTTTGAATACCAGCTTTAACAAAATCGGTGTAATCAAAGTCGTTACAATAACCACCAAAACAACGGGTGCAAACATATCAGTATTAATCAATCCCAACTGTCGACCCTTGTCTGCTACGATTAAGGCAACCTCCCCACGGGAAATCATACCTACACCAATCTGAACACTTTCTTTCCATTTAAAGCCACAAATCTTAGCTCCAAGACCACATCCAACAACCTTTGTAAGAATAGCTACGATAGTCAAAACAATGGCAAATATCCAAAGGCTAGCACTCATACCGCCTAAGGTAACTTTAATACCAATGCTGGCAAAGAAGACTGCGGAGAAGAACATGTTGGAAAGTCCCTCAACCTTTTTATCTACATAGTCATGAACCTTAGACTGAGAAAGCATCAAACCTAAGAAGTATGCTCCTGTAATGTCTGCGATTCCAAAACACTCTTCGGAAATAAACGCAAAGAAGAATGCCCCTGCCAATGCAAATAATCCTGCACGACGCTTATTGTCAGATTTCTTGATAACGGGCTCTAATTTGGGGAATACCCACATTCCGAATACAATAATTGCTGCATAGATTAAAATCTTTAAAAATACAGTTCCCATAGATACGGAGCTATCCTTCATACCGGAAACTACGGTAAGAACAACCAGACCCAAAATATCATCGATAACAGCAGCACCTAAGATAGTGGTTCCCACTTTTCCGGAAAGCTTACCCATTTCGCGAAGAGTCTGAACGGTAATACTAACTGATGTAGCAGTCAAAATAACACCTACGAACAAAGACTCCAACATCTGAGTGTGATCACTCATATCCATATGGAAGTAACCTGCAAAAGTGATCATTCCCAAGAACAGAGGCACAATTACTCCAATGAAAGCAACTACAAAAGAACCAACGATGTTCTTTTTCATCTCTTCCATTTCGGTAGTAATACCGGCATCAAACATCAAAAGCACTACACCAAGCTCAGCGGTAAACTCCAAAAATGTACCGTTGCTGCCCTCTGTTGTAATGAAATTTAAGCAGGAGGGTCCCAAAAGGATACCTGCAATCAAGGCACCTACTACTTCCGGTAAACCTACTCTTCTACATAACAATCCCAAAAACTTGGTAGAGAATAAAATTACCGCAAGCCACAATAAAAACGTATAATCCATAATACTCACTTCCTTAATAATAATTAACTATAATGGTTATTCTACGACTGTGCTCACCTTTTCTCAACTAAAAAAGTGCTGATTTTATACAACCGTCTGTTTGCAATTTTGGCACTTTTTCCGTATTACAAAATCCCCTATTTTCTGTATAACGCTTCCATTAAATCTAATTTTCCAGGATCCGGTGAACTGGTAGTAAACACTACCTTTCCTTTATGATTTTTGTCCGGATTTAATTTGCCTGCCACATCCAATCGGCGACGCATCTCTCGCGCCGTACCCTCGGAACCGTCAAAGATCATCGCACTATCACCCAATACCTTTTGAATACTGTCAGCTACAAAAGGATAATGGGTACAGCCCAAAACCACACCGGCTACCTCATCGGGTTTTCCCTTTTTGTAAGGATCTAAAAGTTTTTCCAAATACTCCATCAATTCCAAAGAGTGGGTTTTTCCTTCTTCCACAAACTCCATTAACCCCGGTGCCGGCAAAGGTATTACCAAAGCATCCTCCTCATATCGGTTTAACAGCTTATGAAACTTCTCTTCCCGAATGGTAACGGGTGTCGCCAAAACCAAAACACGTTTCCCGGGACAGTGTTCCACCGCCGGCTTTAATGCCGGTTCAATTCCCACAATAGGAAAATGCGGATAACGTTCTCTTAACACCCTTACCGCTGCGGAAGTTGCTGTGTTACAGGCGATTGTCACCCCCTTAGCTCCTTCTTCCATAAACTTTTCTGTTGCTTCTATCGTAAGTCTTCGCACCTCTTCCGTAGTCTTGGTACCATAGGGTGCATGAAGAGAATCCCCAAAAAACAAAAAATCCTCGTTGGGCATTTGTTTTACCAGTTCTCTTAACACACTGATTCCACCTACACCGGAGTCGAAGACAGCAATTGCATCTTTCATTTTTCACCTCTTATGTGAATATTACCATCTTATTTTAATCCATTTAAAAAGAAAAACAAGTGTGATACAATACGAACCAAGGAGGACAGATATGAGTTTAAGACGTATTGACCTTAAGAATTCTGGTTCTCAGCTTAGACGCTGTGAAAAGTGTGGAAAGGCTCTTTCCAGACGCCATATCGGAACCATCTGCACAGAATGTGAGCAGGATGCCATCTACAAAGATGTAAAAGAATTCATCCTTCATAACGACGTAACGGAATTGGAAGTGGCGGACCATTTTCAACTTCCCTTAGAAACCATCCAGCGCTGGATCAAAGAAGGACATCTTTCTTACAAAGAAAACAAATAAAGCTTCCGGTCTATTTAGACTCGGAAGCTTTTTCTTTATTCTCGTCAGATTCTTCAGTCTGCTGATTTCCAACCATAAGGGCACGCAAAGGCTTTTTAAATCTTCTCTGGCGCTCCTGCTGCTTTAACATGATATATTTCCCAACCATGGAAATCTCCTGCAAACAACTACAACCCACAATACGATTCCCGCCTCTGGCCGGTGCCACACGCACCACCTCACACGGCATAATCAAGAAGAACTGTCGGTCGTCCACCTGATCCACAAAAGATATGGTCACCCGGTCTCCCGGATAAACATCAAACTTCGTTGAACAGATAAAGGCTGCTCCAATTACGGAAATATCTTTTACGATAACGTTGGCAGACAAATGGTCCGAAGTGTTTGCCGTTCCGTTTAGACCGATAAACAATCGATACGCCCGGCGTCGATTGACAAAGTCCACCCGTTCATGGGTAATCAAAGCATGCACATCCCCGGCAATGGGCAAGTCCACGCGGCGGATAAATACATCCTTATACACTTCTTTGGTCTCTTTGACCATAAGCTCACACACGATTTCTTCGCTTTCAAAATTGATGACTTTTTCCTCATCTGAATTATCGCGAAACAGTTTTAAAATGATAATATTCTCAAAATTCTTCGAACTTAAATAAGGACGGTCTACCTCAGAGATTTCCAATATCCGACTGTCAAAATAGGCGCAGGTATTGTGTCGTCCGTACACAGCAAGGCGCACTGCAGTACCGGGTGCAAGTTCAGATAATTTACTTTTCTTTTTTACTCTATCTTGTTCCATTGGTATTATTCCTTTAAATCAATTTGATTTTATCATATCTTTTCAAGAAACCATACACTTCATGGCGATTATTTGTTAAAATATAAAAGGGTTTTTTGACAACAACGACTAGGGGGTTTTTAGTATGATAGCAAAAGTTGTCGCTGTTATTATTTTCTTATGTATGTTCTTTTTTATCATTTGGGACAGATTTCCAAGATACTTGGTCACCTTAATCAGCGGATTCGCCACCATTCTTTTGGTCTTCGGCCTGTGTATGCACTCTCCGGAAGCAATCCTCCAGGCCCTAAATCTGGAACCCTTCTTACATACATCTTTTTGGATCACCCACAGTGCTGAAGAATCCATGGGAATCAACTGGTCCACCATTATTTTTATCGGTGGAATGATGATTATGGTGGAAGGCATGTCCTCCGTTGGATTTTTCCGTTGGCTTTGCATGTGGATAGCGAAAGCCGTCAACTATCAGCGATGTGCACTGTTTTTATCCTTTATGATTATGAGTGCCATTTTGGCTATGTTTATCGATAGTATCACCGTTATTATGTTTTTGGTAGCGGTTACCATCGAATTATCCCAGCTTTTAACCTTCAATCCCATACCTATGATTTTGGCAGAAATATTCTGCGCCAACTTAGGCGGAAGCGCCACCATGTGTGGTGATCCTCCCAATATTATCATCGGTACCGCTTTGGGATATAGTTTTTTCGATTTCTTATCCAACACCGGCGTAGCCGCCTTCCTTGGATTGATTGCCTCTATTATATACTTTTACTTCTTGAATCGTAAATACCTGAGACAACCCTTCAAGGTAGACACCTCCCATGTACCCTCCCCCCAGAGCGCCATTGTGGAGAAAAAAGGATTTGTGAAAAGTACCATTATCTTTATTATTGCAGTGGTTCTTTTGGTAACCCATTCTGCCACCGGCCTTACCGTAGCTACCATTGGCATATTTATCGGAGGCTTGACCGTGATTTGTTCCGGCAGCCACGCCAAGGAAATTTTGAAAAAAGTGGATTATGTCACACTGTTGTTTTTCATCGGATTGTTTATTGTGGTTTCCGGTTTGGAAGAAACCGGGGTTTTGGAAAACATCGCTGAATTTATTGGATCTTCCTGTGGTGGAAATCCCCTTTTAATTGTCACTGTGATTATCTGGGTATCCGGCATCGCTTCCGCCTTTGTGGATAATATACCTTTTGCAGCAACTATGCTGCCGGTAATAAAAGTGTTGGCCGCCTCCCACGGCGTGCCCCTTCCCACTTTGGTATGGTCCCTTAGTTTGGGATGTGACATCGGTGGTAGCGCAACCCCCATCGGAGCCTCTGCCAATGTAGTTGGTATTTCGGAAGCAGAACGAAACGGCCATCACATCAGTTGGAAAAAATATTTGTCCACTTCCTTGGGCGCCACAATTATTGTATTGGTAATCTCAAATCTGTACGTAATCTTACGATACTTTATCTAACAAAAAAGCCAAAGAGGCTTTTGGGAGTTATCTCGCTCCCAAAATCTCTTTGGCTCTTTTTACACTTTCTTCTGAAGGTGGTTCCACATCCGCTAAAGGATAAGTCAATCCCAAATCTTCCCATTTGTATTTTCCCATGGTGTGATAGGGTAATACCTCCACCCGTTCCACAGTTGAAAGAGTGTCTATAAATTCTCGCAACTTCTTCAGGCTTTCTTCATCATCATTTATTCCGGGTACCAAAACATGTCGAATCCAAAGCTTCACACCTAGGTTAGAAAGCTTTTTCGCAAATGCTTTTATGTTTTCACCGGTTGCTCCGGTCAAATCCTTATGAGCATTTTCCTCAATGTGTTTGATATCCAGCATCACCAGGTCCGTCACAGGTGCCAGCGCTTCTACCATTTCGTCGGTCAAAGAATTCCCGTAAGGATTTCCCGCCGTATCAATACAGGTATTGACGCCCTCTTTTTTTGCCTGAGTAAATAAATCCAGCAAAAATTCCGGTTGAAGCAAAGGCTCACCACCACTTACGGTAATGCCCCCTTCTTCACCCCAATACGGGCGATAGCGCAATGCTTTTTTCAAAAGCTCAGAGGCTTCCATCTCCTGCCCAACCCCTTCTTTCCATGTGTCGGGATTATGGCAAAATTTACATCGTAACCGACATCCGTTTACGAATATGATAAACCGAACCCCGGGTCCGTCAGCGGACCCGAAGCTTTCGGTTGAATGAATAAAACCTTTCATAATTACATCATTCCGTGGCAGGTACGTGAAATTACGTCTAACTGCTGCTCATGTGTTAAGTCAATAAACTTCACTGCGTATCCGGATACACGAATGGTAAAGTTTGCGTACTCTTCCTTTTCAGGATGTTCCATAGCATCCTTTAACTTTTCGATTCCAAATACGTTTACGTTTAAGTGATGTGCACCCTGGTTGAAGTAACCATCCATTGCATTTACAAGGTTATGGATGCGGTCTTCGTCATTGTTTCCTAATGCGGAAGGATTGATTGTCTGTGTATTTGAAATACCATCTAATGCATAATCGTAAGGAAGCTTAGCAACAGAATTTAAAGATGCTAAAAGTCCGTTCTGTTCTGCACCGTAAGAAGGGTTAGCTCCAGGAGCAAATGGTGCACCAGCCTTACGTCCATCAGGTGTAGCTGTAGTAGCCTTACCATATACTACGTTTGAAGTAATTGTAAGGATTGATGTG
>JAILJP010000019.1 GCA_024694625.1 Lachnospiraceae bacterium
GATTTGGATGAGCATGCCACCTTTTTTGCAAAGGAAAGTCTTAGTATCTACGATTTGGAAAGCAGTGAACTTGCTCCTGTTTGTCCTACGGGAAATTTAGAAGAACAGACGTTGGAAAATTTGATTTCAATTAACAAGTACGGTAAGGTTTATATCTGTTTAGGCGTGAATGAGCTGGGAACGGGAGATTCCCTTCGTTTTTACAATGCTTATGTAACTTTGATCGAAAAAATACGGCAGTATCAACCTAAGGCCATTATTTACATTCAAGGGATGATGCATGTGACGGAAGCCTATAGCAAAAAGGATTCCATCTATAACAATACCAGCATTGTAGATAAGAATAAGGCCATTGCCACCTTGGCCAACGGCCACGATATTTTCTATTTGGATATGAATGAAACCGTCTGCGATGAAAATGGAAATCTAATTGCAGAATTAAGTACGGACGGCGTGCATTTATTAGGTAAGAATTACCGGATTTGGGAAGAATACATTAAAACACATGTAATCATTCGCAGTGAAGGGGATAAATAAAAAATAGCTTTCTTTTGTCAAAGAGAAAATCTCAAATGACGAAAGAAGGCTATTATTGTATTTCCATATAGTATTTTAAGAAACAATCTTTTTCGCAATAAGCTTACAAATAGGATTGCCCTTGGAAGAAAACTTTTCTTCGTACTCTGTCATAATGTTGCCCTGATTCATTTCCTCGTTGTGGTGCAAATCAAAGGTATGGGCAATAAGTTCAAAGCTTTCATGGGCTTGAATCTCTTCCAGTGAGAAGTGAAACAAATCCACGTTGTCGGTTTTAAACTCGATAAGTCCCTCGTCTTTGATTACCTGAGCATAGCGATCCAAAAAGCGGGATGAGGTAAGACGTCGTTTTGCGTGACGGTCCTTTGGCCATGGATCTGAGAAATTCAAATAAATCTTATCGATTTCTCCTTTTTCAAAAATATCCGGTAATTCTTCTGCGGGATAACATAAAAAAGATAAATTGGAAATGGGTTCCTCTTCCATCTTTTGAAGAGCCCGGTATAAAACGCTGCTGTATTGTTCCATACCAAGGTAGTAAATATCAGGATTCTCTTTTGCTAGAGTGGTAATAAACTGTCCTTTTCCCATGCCAATCTCAATAAAAATTGGCTTATTATTAGAAATCGACGATTTCCATTGTCCTTTAATGGTATTTGGTTCTTTTATGCAGTAGGGACTTGCTGCAATGGCAGGCTCTGCTGCAGGTATATTTCTTAATCTCATATGATTCCTTTCTATGTTGGACATTCAATATTTTACAGGTTTGTGGGGAAAATGCAAGGTGTACTTTTATAGAAAAGCCTTGCATAGAAAAAGGTGCGAATTTATAATAGATAGGCAGTGAAGAGAGGATATTATGAATAATAAAAACAAAAAGAAAAAGGACCTGTTAAGAAGAGTAATCCCTTTGATTTTGATTCTTCTTATGTTGGTCACTACAGTATTATCATCCATTATTGCTTTGGCGGCAGACGAGACCTATTGGCCGACGGGGATTGAGGTACAATCCTCCGCCGCTATAGTGATGGAGGCTTCTACAGGAACAGTTCTCTATGAGAAAAATATAGATGAAAAGCATTATCCTGCCAGTATTACAAAGATTTTAACCGGATTGGTCGCAGTAGAAAACAGCGATATGGATGCGGAAGTAACCTTTTCCGCCGAAGCAGTTGCGGAATCTGCAGGAGGTACTTCCAGTATTGCCCGAGATGTGGGTGAAGTAATGACCATGGAGCAATGTCTCTATGGAATGATGTTGGAATCAGCCAATGAATGTGCCTATGCGATTGCAGAGTATGTTGGAGGAGGCGACATCAACGTCTTTCTTCAAATGATGAACGACAAAGCTAAGGAATTGGGTTGTACCGGATCAAATTTTTGCAATCCCAATGGTTTGCCGGATGAGAACCATTATACAACGGCTCATGATATGGCCTTAATTGGTCAGGCGGCGGTAAACAATGAAACATTGTCTCAGATTATGGCGACCAAAAGTTACAAGATTCCTCCTACAAACAAACATGAGGAGGAAACACTGTTAAATAACCACCACTCCATGCTGAATTATTACAAAACCAGCAAGTATTTGTATGACGGATGTTTGGGTGGTAAGACAGGTTATACCGTGGATGCCAACAATACATTGGTTACCTTTGCGGAAAGAGATGGTATGAAGCTGATTTGTGTAGTTATGGAAGCGGATGCCCCTTATCACTACACGGATACCATTAGTTTGTTTGATTATTGCTTTGATAACTTTAAGTTAACGGATGCTTCTTCCGACAATACGATTTTTTCAAAGCTTAGCGAAGAAAGCATTGGTGCCTTGGCACAAAACATTAAACTAACAGAAGCTTCTGTTAACGGAACCATGGTCTTGCCGAAGACAGCAGACGCGAGCGGTGTTGGAATTTCAGTCAATCCGAAAACAGATGAGTCTGATCCTTCCATTGTTGGAGAAGTGATTTACTCTTACGGAGACCGAATCGTAGGTCGGGGAAATTTGATTTTTTCCTCTACAGAAGAAAACAGCTATCCTTTTCATAACATTAGTGAAGAGGAAGGAGGAAGCAGTGTAGACTATTTCCGATTCAATTTCTTACTGGTATTTGAAATCATAATTATTGCGGCAGTGGGTTGCCTGGTGTTGTTCTTTTTATATAAGCAGTGGAATAAGTGGTCGATTCGAATTCATCGTCACCATGAAGCAGTGAAAAGAAGAAAGCCTCAGTATAAGGTAATCAAGCACAGACGTAGAAGACGTCGTTAGTTTAAAAATTAAAAATCGACAATGATCCCATGTCGTATTTTATCAATAGGACGACAGTTTTTTGGAAAAAACCAAAAATAGCCGGGTCTAAAGACAAAAATTAAGACACCCTTTATTTTCTGATAATAAAGAGTGTCTTTTTAAATTGTATGAAAAGTTATGATATCAGCCCGTTTAACATGGTGGATAGCAGGGCTTTGTTTTCTGTTAAGAATAGAATGCCGTTGGAGGAACCAATGGCGGTAATAAACTTATCTTTAAAGGTATCTGATTCTTGCAGCAGCTGTAAAAGATAGGCTTGGTAGTCCGGCTCTGTTTTCAAAAACAGGGTTTCATATTCCGGAAGGTCTACTACGGAAGCAAAGGACTTGGAAAGCAATCTGGCGATTTCTTTGTCCTGTTCCATTTGGTCTTTTGTTTTATCTACGATGAAGTAGCCGTTTTCATCTTTTGGCATGTTCATGGATTTTACTGCTCGCTGAACCTGTTTGTTTAAGCTGGGTCCTGAAGGATAGAGTGCTTCAAAAATGGGCATAAAGTCCTTGGCCGTTTTAAAGTGGCGGTTGGCACCCTGACGAAGCGTCTCTGTCATAAGGGTTCTTTTGATTTGTTCTTCACATTCCCGACGTGTGGGATTCTTATATTTTGGTTCGAAAGGTGTTGATTGATCCATAATACCTCCATAACGACAATATTTTTTGTCCAAAATCATTATAAGTCAGGAAAATACCAAAAGCAAGAGACAATTAGCGACAAATTGACATGTGAGGAGCCATTTTTTATAATAAGAAAAGATTACCACAACAAAAATGTAGGAGTGGCAAATTTCGGTATTAAGGAGAAAAGAGATGGAAGCACCTTTCCCTATGGATCGAGAAGAAAAAAAGGAATATCAATTGGAAGAAATATTAAAACGAATTGAAGAAAACAATGGTTTGATTAAGGCTTCCGATTTACATGAAACAGGAGTGGATTTCAGAAGAATACAAACCTTCGTAGAAGAAGGAAAACTAACCCGTGTAAAAAACGGTTACTATACCTCAAAGATTCTAAACTATTCGGAAGAGCAGTTGATCACCGCCATGTTTGAGGATGGAGTGTTAACCATGGAAAGCGGTGCGTTCTATTACGGATATTTAAAACAGCGACCGGCTCACTGGTCCATTGCCATTAGTAAAAATACGTCAAAGTCCAGATTTAAACTGGATTATCCTATTGTGGTTCCCTTTTATACGGAACCGGATGTGTTGGAGCGGGGCGTAACGGAAGTGGAAGTTGCCGGTAAGAAGATGAAAATCTACACAAAAGAACGTTTAATCTGTGACATCTTAAAATATCAGGAAAAAATGGAGCCAAGATATTTTAAAGAAGCCGTATTAAGCTACATCCAGGACGAGGAAAAAAATGTAGCGGATCTTATGAAGTTCGCAAAAGAACGTAAGGTTTTGAAAAAAGTCCAGATGATGATAGGAGTTTGGTTATGATTGAGCAAAAACTCCATGAAATAGCAACAACGCAAAATCTGACATTTGAAAACATTTTGGCGGCTTATGTAAAAGAGTCTATTCTACAATGTCTATATGAGAATGGGTTTGGAAGCTGTCTTTGTATGAAGCATCCGGAAACTGTTTCCTTTACAGGATATGCCGGCCGCGCCCACAGAGGTCTTCATTTTATCTATGTGGAAGATGAGCGCATTTTGGAAAGTGACGGATTTGTACCGGGATGTCCCTACAAAAAGGATTATTTGGAGCAGCTCTTTTCTAAAGTCTTAAAAAACATGGAATCTTTGGAGATTCAAAATCCTGTGATAAAGGAAAAGGAGATGTTTTTTGATGTGTACTGCGAAAACATGTATGTTCCCTTTCTTATTTCACTGGACTTTGGAGTACAGAAAAATGCTACGCTGAATCAGAGAAGTCTTACTCTCCCTATTCTGGAAAAGGAGTATAAGGTTTTGACTTATCCCTTGGAACAGGAAGCGGCGGATCACTTGGGTGTGATTCTAAAAGAGTTGGAATTAATTAACGAAATGGAACACTACCTGGCGCTTTATGATATGTTTTCTAAGGAAGCCATTGAGGGCGTAAGATTTCAAAATGCACTGACGGAGGTTCTTCATTCCATGGGAATGGAGTTTTGTCAGTATTTGTGGGAAACGGTATCTTCTTACAAAACCTATTCTTATATGAAGAAAAAATGGAAGGTTCTGCTTCGCAGACAAAAACGAACAAATCCCACTTGGGAAGAGGTGATAAGTCTTCTTTCGGCGGTCATCGACCCCATTTGGGAGTGTTCCAAAAATGATATGGTATTTTTTGGAGATTGGATGCCGGAAATCGGACGTTATCTGGATTAGGAGATTATATGGATCAAAAATTAGAGGAATATGGAAGGGGAAATACCTATCCATTTCATATGCCGGGACACAAGCGACAACCCTTTTCCTTCCCAAATCCTTATACCGTAGATATTACGGAGATTACAGGATTTGATAATTTGCATCATCCCACAGAGGATTTGGCAGATATGGAAAGACGTTGGGCCAGACTTTACAATGCAAAAAATGCCTTTTTTATGGTAAACGGTACTACCGGCGGGATACTTACCGCAGTCTTTAGCGCGTTGAAAAAGGGAGAAGAATTACTCCTTGCCAGAAATTGTCATGGAAGCGCTTATCACGGAGCTCTTTTAAAAGACACGAAGGTACATTACATTTATCCTTCCTTTATTCAGGATGCTTCCGGTGTGATTTGCGGAGAGATTTCTCCAAAAGAATTGGAACGTTGCCTGCAAAAACATCCAAAGATTAAGGCAGTTTTGTTTACTTCCCCTACATACGAGGGAGTGATATCCGACATAAGAACCTTGGCAGACATTGCCCATTCTTATGGAGTAAAGGTGATTGTGGACGCTGCCCACGGTGCACATTTTGGGATTTGCAACGGTACCTATGAAAACCCTGTTACCCAAGGAGCGGATTTGGTGGTGGTAAGTTTGCATAAGACACTTCCCTCACTTACGGGAACAGCACTTCTTTTGACATCAAAAGATTGTGACATACCGGAAGAAGAAATTCGTTTCTATTTGGATTGTTTTGAAACATCTTCTCCTTCCTATGTATTGATTTCATCCGGAATGAAGTGTTTGCGGTACCTGGAAGAAAAAGGGGAAGAAGCTTTTTCAAATTATAAGGCGCTGTTGGATTCTTTCTACGAGGAAACAAAATCCCTAGCTCACATCAGACTTTTAAAGAATACAAAAGAAACATCGATGAACAAGGATTTTGGAAAACTTGTAATTCTAGGTGAAGGATATATCTCTGGTACAGAGCTTTTCCGACGTTTGCGGGATGAGTTTGATTTGGAGTTGGAAATGGCAGCTACAGGTTATTGTATAGCCATGACAAGTATCATGGATACAAAAGAAGGTCTTTTGAGACTAAAGGATGCTTTGTTTTTCATTGACAAAGATCTAAAAAAACAGAAGAAAAATAAAGAAGACAGTAATTATCCCAAGACGCTTCAGGTGATGTCCATGAAAGATGCGGTGGAAGGGCCGAAAAGACGTCGCCCTTTGGAGGCAACAAAGGACTGTGTTTCTGCAGGCTTTGTAAGCTTTTATCCTCCGGGCATTCCTATTCTTGCCCCCGGAGAGTTGATTACGGATGAAGTGATTCGTAGCATAAAAACAGGTCAAAGGGCCGGATTAAATGTTATAGGGATTACACAAGAGGGAATTTTAATTGTGGATTAGAAAGGACTATATTATACTTTACTTATGGGAAAAATATTTTGCTTAATGGGAAAAAGTTCTTGCGGAAAGGACACAATTTATAAGCATTTACTGGATAAAATGGATTTGAAGCGGGTTGTGCTTTATACCACCCGACCCATTAGAGAACAGGAACAGGATGGAGTAGAATACCATTTTTGTACTGTAGAAGAAGCTAAGGCTTTGGAAAAAGCCGGCAAAATAATTGAAAAACGAGTGTATCAAACCATTCACGGACCCTGGGAGTATTTTACAGTGGATGACGGTTCCATAGATTTATCCAAGTGGGATTATTTAATGATCGGAACCTTGGAAGCCTATGAAAGTCTTTGCAACTACTACACAAAAGAGGCAATTGTGCCGATATATATAGAAGTAGAGGATGGTGTTCGTTTGGCCAGAGCCCTGGAAAGGGAACGGCAGCAGCAGACACCGAAATACGAGGAAATGTGTCGTAGATTCTTAGGTGACGCCAAGGATTTTTCCGAAAAACGTTTGGAAGAATGTGGCATTACAAAGATATTTGAGAATCAAAAACTGGAAGAGACGGTAACACAGGTGATGGATTATATTACTGAAGTTCGGAGTCAATCCTAGGAGAAAAATATGGAAATAAAAGTAAATGAAGCCACTCCCGTTACACAAACACAGGCAACATCAGAGGTAAAGGCAAAGGACGATGCCTTTAAGTTTACCCTTGCCAGCGAGATTGAGGACCATGAGCTTCAGGAAAAACTAAAGTCTCTTATGGGAGATATTGAAGCCCAGGGGAATCGATTGGCGGAGCATATGGATATTCGTGACATGAAAAAGTACCGCACATTGGTTAAGGAATTTGTAAATGAGGTGGTAAACCGCTCTCACAAATTCAGCAGGGAAAACTTTTTGGACCGCAAGGGTCGCCACAGAGTATACGGAATGGTAAAACTGGTGGACAAGAACTTAAATGATTTGGCGGAAGCACTGGTTTCCGACGAGAAGGATCATATGGATATACTTGGAAGGGTAGATGAAATCCGAGGTTTGCTTTTGGATATTTCTACCTAACCTTTGGAAAGAGGAATATGTTATTTCGAGATATTATCGGACAGGAAGATATTAAACAGCATATGCAAAAAGCTTTGAGAGAAGGGAAAATCTCTCATGCGTATATAATCAGTGGAGAAAAAGAATCCGGGAAGATGATGCTGGCAAAAACTTTCAGCCAGGCGCTCTTTTGCGAGCAGGGGGGTGAAGAACCCTGTGGAGAGTGTCCCAGTTGCAAAAAGGTTGCCCATGACAATCACCCGGATTTAATTTATGTTCGCCACGAGAAGCCTAATCTCATCAGTGTAGATGAAATCAGAGATCAGGTAGTGGGGGATATGTCCATTCGTCCCTATAGCGCAAAGCGAAAGATTTACATTGTGGAAGATGCCCAGCTTATGAATGCCTCCGGCCAAAATGCAATCTTGAAATCCTTGGAGGAGCCACCGGCTTACGTTACCATGATATTGTTGACGGACAATGCCTCCGCCTTGCTACAAACCATTCGTTCCCGTTGTATTCAGTTAAATATTCAACCGGTGATGAAAGAGCGGGAGCAGATTAAGCGTCAGCTGATGCGGACCTATCAAATGCCGGAGTATGAAGCAGAGGCTATTTTAAACTTTTCTCAAGGAAATGTGGGAAAAGCCTATGTCTTGGCCAACAGCGAAGGATTTCGTACCTTGATGGATGAGGTGCTTTCTTTGGTTTTTTCTGTTTTTTCCATGCAGCAAATTGAGGTGGAGCGAAAAGCGGCGGAAATAAAAACCGCGGTAAAAAACAAAGAATTGGATGTAAAAGAATATCTGGATTTGCTAGTGCTTTGGTATCGTGATGTGTTATTATATAAGGCGACGGCGAATTTAGAATACATTTATTTTAAAGATCATATTCGTGAAATCAGAAAACAGGCGAAGCGGGCAGATTTTGAAAACATCAACAATGTTCTTCAAAAAATAGAAGAATGTCGGGCGCAAGTACGTGCCAATGTGGATTTGGAGTTGGTGTTTATCCTGCTGATGCAGGTTATGAAGGAGATATAACATGACGAAAATAGTTGGAGTTCGTTTCCGAAATGCCGGAAAGAGCTATTACTTTGACCCAAAGGATATGGAGCTTTTCGTAAACGATAAAGTCATTGTTGAAACAGCCAGAGGTGTGGAGCTGGGTACGGTTACCATTCCTGCTATGGAAGTAGATGATGAGAAAGTATCCCAACCTTTAAAGGAAGTTACAAGAAAAGCAACAGATAAAGATGTACAAAAGGCAAAGGATAACGAAGCTGCAGAGAAAGAAGCTTATAAGATTTGTCTTGAGAAAATTGCCAAGCACAATTTGGAAATGAAATTGGTGCAGGCTGAGTATACATTTGATAAAAGCAAGTTATTGTTTTACTTTACCGCCGATGGAAGAGTGGATTTCCGTGAGTTGGTAAAAGATTTGGCATCGGTTTTCCATACCCGTATTGAACTTCGCCAGATTGGTGTCCGAGATGAGACAAAGATTCTTGGCGGTATTGGAATTTGCGGAAGAGAGCTTTGCTGCAAAACTTATTTAACAGAGTTTGCTCCCGTTTCCATTAAGATGGCAAAGGAGCAGAACCTTTCTTTGAACCCCACAAAGATTTCCGGAGTTTGCGGAAGATTGATGTGTTGCTTAAAGAACGAAGAAGATACTTACGAGTACTTGAATAAAACCACTCCCAAGCGTGGTGATATCGTAGCCACAGCAAATGGAGAGACAGGTGAAATTATTGATGTTAACGTATTACGACAGACTTTACGTGTTCTTTTTGAAGAAAACGACAATAAAGAGGTCCGTGAATACGAAGTATCCGAAGTAACGGTTCGTGGTCACAAGAAGAAGGGCCAGAACAATCAGAACCAGGCAAAACAACAGGAGATTTCCAAAGAAGAACAGGAAGCCAGCTTGTTGGAAGCTTTGGATAAACAGGAAGAAGCCGCTTCTGAAAATAATAAAAAAGAAAATAAAAACAACAAGAATCACAATAACAACGGCAATCACCATCAAAAAGGCGACCATAAAAAAGAAAATAACAAGAAAAACCATAACAAGAAGAATCATCACAATAATAAAAAGAACCACAAGTCAAAAGACAACAAGGAGTCGTAGATGGAAGATTTGTTGCGAGAAGGAGAAC
The DNA here is from genome assembly GCA_024694625.1 of Lachnospiraceae bacterium. Lineage (GTDB taxonomy): Bacteria > Bacillota > Clostridia > Lachnospirales > Lachnospiraceae > JAILEN01. The sequence continues at coordinate 9,771 of JAILJP010000019.1, forward strand.
GTTTGGACGATCTGGGACGCAACGGCTACAAGATTATTCAGCATCCAAAGAAGTTTTGCTTCGGAATGGATGCTGTTCTTTTATCCGCCTTTGCCAGAGTAGAGGAAAAGGAAAAGGTCGTTGACTTTGGAACCGGAACGGGAATTTTGCCGATTTTACTGGAAGCAAAAACCGCAGGCGCCGCTTTTTACGGATTAGAATTACAGGAAGAAAGCGCCGACATGGCCAGACGCTCCGTTTTATACAATCATTTGGAAGATAAGATTAAAATCGTAAATGGGGATATAACAAAGGCTTCCGAGATTTTTGGGGCCTCTTCCTTTGACGTGGTGACATCCAATCCTCCTTATATGATTGGTGGACATGGATTGAAGAACCCTAACGATGCAAAGATGATTGCCCGTCATGAAGTATCCATGACGTTGGAGGATTTGGTGCGGGAGACAGCAAAGGTGCTTAAGCCCCAAGGCCGGTGTTACTTTGTGCATCGACCTTTTCGCCTGGTAGAAATTTTTGCTTTTATGCATCAGTACAAGATTGAACCAAAGCGCATGCGTCTGGTTCATCCTTATGCAGATAAGGAACCAAACATGGTTTTAATCGAAGGGGTTCGCGGCGGAAAACCCCGGCTTTTAGTGGAAAAGCCTTTAGTGGTGTACGAATCAGAAAATGTTTACACCCAGGAAGTGCTTGATTTGTACGAAAAATAGATACAATAAAGGATTCGTTTCCATGGGAAGGAAACAGAATGGATTTTAGGTAAAGATATGGCAGGAACATTGTATTTGGTAGCAACGCCCATTGGAAATATGGAAGATATGACGTATCGGGCAGTGCGAATTTTAAAGGAAGTGGATTTCATCGCCTGTGAGGACACCCGAACCTCCAGAAAGCTTTTGGACCATTTTGATATTCATACCCCTACGACCAGCTACCACGAATTTAATAAAATTGAAAAGGCAGCAGTTTTGCTTCGCAAATTGGAAGAAGGTCAAAACCTGGCCGTAATCACAGATGCCGGTGCTCCGGGGATTTCAGATCCCGGGGAGGAGCTGGTGGCAATGTGTTATGAAGAGGGGATAAATGTGTCTGCGATTCCGGGAGCGACAGCATCGATTGTCGCAGTTACTTCATCAGGACAAAAATGCAGACGATTTTCCTTTGAAGCATTTCTGCCAAAGGATAAAAAAGAACGACGTAGAGTGTTGGAAGAGATGGAGCGGGAAACTCGAACCCTCATTGTGTATGAGGCGCCCCATCATTTAAAAGAGACCTTAAAAGAATTGCATTCCGTGCTGGGAAATCGTGACATTACCCTTTGCCGGGAACTTACAAAGAAATTTGAGGAACTTCAAAAAACCACCTTAGAAGGGGCAATGGAGTATTACAGCACCAACGAACCCCGAGGGGAATATGTGTTGGTAATTGCCGGGAAAACCAAAGAAGAGGTGGAAGCGGAGGCAAGCGCCAAATGGGAAAGCCTTTCCATAGAAGAGCATATGCAAATGTATTTGGACGAAGGTATGGATAAAAAGTCTGCCATGAAAGCGGTGGCCAAAGACCGGGGTGTTTCCAAGCGGGATATTTACAACGCTTTATTATAAGAAGTTTTGGGAGTAAAGGAGGAGAAGGATGGATCAGGAAAAAGTAGAAAAACTGCAGGAAATGATTGACGGTGCAAAGCGAGTGGTGTTTTTCGGTGGTGCCGGCGTGTCTACGGAAAGCGGAATTCCGGATTTTCGAAGTGTGGACGGCCTTTATAATCAAAAGTACGATTACCCTCCGGAAACCATATTGAGTCACACCTTTTTTATGAGAAAGACCGATGAGTTTTATCGATTTTACTACGACAAGATTTTGCTAAAAGGTGCCCAGCCCAATGCAGCCCACAAAAAGCTGGCTGAAATGGAAGCTGCGGGAAAGCTCACATCTGTAATCACCCAAAACATTGACGGTCTTCATCAAAAGGCAGGAAGTAAAAAGGTTTTGGAACTTCACGGCAGTGTGCTTCGAAATTATTGCAGAGAGTGTGGGGAGTTTTACGACGGAGAGGATATGCTTCGTTTTAAAGAAGAATGGCAGAATCATCAAGGGGATTTAACTCCCCGATGTCCCAAATGTGGTGGAATCATAAAACCGGATGTGGTGCTTTATGAGGAAGGTTTGGATCAAAGGATTTTGGAAGAATCTGTAAATGAGATTCGAAACGCGGATGTTTTAATCATTGGAGGAACTTCTTTGGTGGTGTATCCAGCAGCGGGATTAATCGATTACTTCCGGGGAGACCATTTGGTTTTGATCAATAAATCCGCTACTGCCAGGGATTCTATGGCCGATTTGGTGATTACCGATGCCATTGGAGAAGTAATGTCTCAAATTAATGTGTAAATTGTTCATAAAAAATTAAGAATTATAAACAATTTTTCATAATTATTCCCTTGAAATTGGGGAAATACCGTGGTATTATTGTAATCCGTGGTATAAATTTTATATCCTTGCTCCAGTGAGAACATTGGGGCCAATAGACCAAAAGGAGGTAGAAAGATGAACAAGTATGAATTAGCACTCGTTGTGAATGCTAAGATCGAAGACGATGTCAGAACTGCCACAGTAGACAAAGCGAAGAATTATATCACTCGTTTTGGCGGAAACGTGACTGACGTTGAGGATTGGGGTAAGCAGAAGCTTGCTTATGAAATCCAGAAGATGGACGAAGCATTCTACTATTTCATTCAGTTCGAAGCAGAAGCTGATGTTCCTGCTCAGATTGAAGAGAATGTTCGTATTATGGATAACGTTCTTCGTTTCTTATGTGTTCGTAAAGACGAGGCATAGGGTTTTTATAAGGAGAATGTAAACTATGAATAAGGTAATTTTGATGGGGCGATTGACTAGAGACCCCGAAATGCGTTACGGAGCAAGTGGAAACGGTGTTGCTAGTTTTAGCATTGCAGTAGACCGTAGATTTAAGCGTGAAGGTCAGCCTGATGCAGATTTCTTCAACTGCACCGCATTTGGTAAGCAGGGAGAATTTGTTGAAAAGTATCTTCATAAGGGAACAAAGATTGTTCTTGATGGAGAGATTCAGAATAACAATTATACAAACAAAGAAGGCCAGACCGTATATAATGTTCAGATTATTGCCAACAGCATTGAATTTGCTGAAAGCAAAGCGGCAGCAGCTTCCAATGGAAGTTATACTGCACCTACTTCTGACGCACCTTTGGCAACAGACGCCGGTAGCGATTTTATCAACATCCCTGACAATGTGGATGAGAAATTGCCCTTTAATTAATTAGGAGGTAAAAAAATGGCTTTCAAAGCAGATGGATCAAGAAGAAGACCAATGCGCAGAAGAAAAAAAGTTTGTGTATTCTGTGGCAAGGACAACGTTATTGATTATAAGGATACAAACAAATTAAAGAAGTACATCTCTGAAAGAGGAAAAATTCTTCCTCGTCGTATCACAGGAAACTGTGCTAAGCATCAGAGAGCGTTGACAGTAGCTATTAAGCGCGCTCGTCACGTGGCACTTATGCCATACGTACAGGATTAATTCCTAGTAAGAATAATATGAAAGAAGACCGATTGTTGAGTAGTACTTAACAATCGGTTTTTTTGTTGAAAAATCGTAAACTAGAAAGTCTCTTTTTTGTTTTTAAATGTATTGACGTACGATTTGTGTTATCAGATAATATATTCAGATAACGTGAATGATAATTCACGAGTTGCGGCTACACTTCTAATAGGGGATAGAGATGTATAAGAGATTAAGTGAGGAATCCATGCAACGTCTGATGGAGGCGGGAATCGAGGAGTTCGCGGAGTATGGCCTTGATCGGGCGGCCATGAGTCGTATTGCGGATAGAGCGAAGGTCAGTGTAGGTGTTATATACAAGTATTATGAGGATAAGGATGATTTCTTTTTGGCATGTGTGCAACATTCGCTGAAGCTTTTAGAAAACGCAATGGAACAAGTTATTGTCATGGAAGGGAATTTGGAAAACTGTATAGAGAACTTGGTGCATACTTTGATTAGAGAAGCAAAAGAGCATCCGGCCTATTATGTTTTATATAACGAGATTACATCCGGTAGCTGCAAAAAATATGCAAAGGAGCTGGCAAAGCAAATCGAAAGCAGTGCTTCAAAGGTGTACGAAGAATTGTTTCGAAAAGCGCAAGAAGAAGGACGAATGGCCTATCAGGGAGATTCAAAAATGATGGCCTTTTTCTTCGATAACTTGCTAATGATGCTTCAGTTCTCTTTTAGCTGTCAGTATTACAAAGAAAGAATGAAGATATTCTGTGGTGATGAGGTGGAGCATCATCCGGAAGAAATGGGAGAAGTGTTTATTGGATTTGTGAAAACTGTATTGGGGGTATAACTATGAAATATGTAGCAGCATATGACATTGGAACAACCGGTTTAAAATGTTGTCTCTTTTCAATCGACAAAGAGCTTCGTTTGGTAGCAGGGCAGTATGCAACCTATAATCTTTATATTTTGGACAATGGCGGAGCCGAGCAGGATACGGAGGAGTGGTGGGCCGCCATGGTAGATTGTACGCAAAAACTACTGGAGAAGACCGGGGTTGGTGCGGAAGAGATTGTAGGAATCTCCTTTTGTTCCCAGATGCAGGGGCTGGTGCTGGTTGACGAGGATTGTAATGCGCTACGTAGACCTATGAGCTATATGGATCAAAGGGCAGGGGAAGAAATGCGTAAGACCCAGGGATGTGGCATTACCTGCGCCGGGGTAAATGTCGGTATGCTGTTAAAGAGTTTGCGACGTACCCACGCTGCATCAACCAGTGTAAAGGATCCTCTTTGGAAGTACAAATGGGTACAGCAAAATGAACCTGAGATTTATGACAAAATATATAAGTGGTTAGATGTGAAGGAATACCTCATAGCACGATTGACGGGAGAATGCATTATGACACCGGATAGTGCATATGCCACGTTTCTATATGACAGTAGGGCAGGGAAAAACTGCTGGAGTAAGGAGCTTTGCAGCATGTATGGTGTAAACATGGAGCATTTACCTAGAATTATTGGCTGCGGGGAAGTGGCAGGAAAACTAAGAGACCAACAGGCGGCAGAGCTGGGGCTTTTACCCGGAACTGATGTCTATGGTAGTGGTGGAGATGCGACGCTCATTGGTATTGGCGCCGGC
>JAILJP010000082.1 GCA_024694625.1 Lachnospiraceae bacterium
TAATTCTATATTGGAAGAAGATAGTTTTACTTCGTAATCATTGTTATTGGAATAATTGCTAAACTCTGATTCCGAAGTAGTAAATCCTTCTTTCCAAATATTGGAATTGAAATCTTGTGTTTTTTTATCATGATCATCATACGTACTCGCACTTAATCCCGTTATTTCTTCAACCTTAGCTAAATCATATGTAACATCCAAATAACAGGACAATACTAAGGTACCTTCCGCTCCGTTAGAGAATTCCTTGTTCATTATTTCAGGGTTATTTGTCTCAGAAGTAGTATTCTGTAATCCCTGTCCTGCACGAAGTACAGCATCATGATAAGTGTTTGCACTACTATACGTCGCGTTTACTTCAGTGGTGTCTGCAGATGACGTCTTTGCTTTCATTAAATTCTTAGAGAGCACAAATCTTATATGTTTTCCGTTTACATAATTTTCACACGTACTTTGAGCAGTGGAACCATTTTGATATGAATTTTGCACTAATACCTTACCAGCATCTTTATCTGCAGAATCTATAGTTGCCACTTTACTGGTTCCTGTTAATTCCCCACTTACATTTATCATCTTACCGGAGCACAAATATACATCTCCGGAAGCTACCTGGGCAGATCCTGATATATTAAAAGTTCCATTCTGAAATACACCGCCACTTTTACCGGAAGAATTCGTACTACTTCCAAAAACGTTTCCGCCATTTTGTGTATATGTTCCACTGTTATATATGCCCCATATGTTACCGGTTATGGTTCCGGAGGCTTGCATCATCGTACCAGCGTTATAAACACCTCTCGTCGCCCCATTTACCGTCGCACTTTCTATGGTCATACTTCCTTTATTGTAAAGGGCATCGGAAGAACCCTTAAACACTCCACTATATACAATAGCGTTACCGGTATTATAAATAGCATTCGAACCGCTTATGTTTTCGGTATCTCTAACATATAGAGTTCCCGTATTTTTAATGGCAGTTTCTGTAGTATTAATGGTTACAGCTACAACAGAATCATTTTTCCCAACACAAGCCGTTCCACTATTTTTAATACCTATACCACTTCCGGTAATCTTTGCATTCCCCTGAAGATAGACTGCACCACTTGGATTGTATAATGCGACCTTTCCGGAAAGGGCAGATAAATTCGTAGCGCCTTGAATACAAATCGTTCCACCTTTATCATTTTTTATTCCATCCCTACTTAAACCGGAGGAAAAGAAGTTTCCGTTATTTATAATAAGACCTAGATGAAAGATTCCGGTTGCAGACTCGTTTAGCACCTGTCTTGCACCATTGTCATAATAATCGCCACTGTTAATGGTTAAAGAACTGCCGGCATAATTATATACACCATTAGATGAATTATTTCGCACCGTAGTACCGCTAATTGCCATAATACTTTGTTGTGATGCATTATTACCATTTTGAATTCCATCACCGCCGTTACTATAGATAGAACTACTACTAATGGTTGTTGAAGCGGTCCCCTCTACGATAATTCCATTATTGTTGTTGGAATAAATCTTACTGCTATTCACAGTTAATGTCCCTGCAGAACTAATTCCATTTGCGTTGTTTGAATAAACTTCGCTACTGTTTATTTCCGTAGTTGTTCCCGTCTGAGTTCTTATTCCATTACTTTTGTTAGAGCTAACTGTACAAGATGTTGCTGTTAAATATCCATGATTAGATATTCCCGCAAATGCATAGGTATCTTGTGAGCTTGTTCCATTAGGGAACACTATATGGCCATTTGATTGACGATCTGTACCATTTGATGAAAAGTTTCCTCCCGTAACAGTTGCAGTTCCGGCATTAAACAATCCGTTTCCATAATTCAAACTACAGAGTAAAGCACTTGGAGATTCTAATGTTCCGCCATTATGCACAGCTATTCCATTGGTTCCACCGGCAACTATAATACTTCCACTTCCACCATCACGCTTGATATACGATTTGCCCCCTTTTTCAATGGAGATCGTCGCAGCGTCTTTTCCGTTTCCACTATTTCCGATAAAGGTGAGATTTCCATTTCCCTTTGTATAAATATTCAACTCACCATATACAACAAAATCAATATTTGAAATCGTATAACTGGTATTTGTACTATTAAAGAAACGCAGTTTGCGTCCTGTCGGAATTGTAATACGATAATTAGCTGCGCAAGGGAGATTTGCTTTCACATAAATATCTGCATTCTTCCCACCATTCAAATCATTTTGAGCAGCGATAAGTGATAACCCTGCATACTGACCTTCTGCAGTATATGTACCACTGGTCTCTAGCTCTTGCTCTACATCCTCTTCCTCAAAATCGAAATCAATATCCCCTTCTTCGCCTGGGTATTCATCTTCTATATTTTCCTCGTCCAGAGATTTATCTGCTATTTCTTCATCAGCAGCTTCATTGTCATCTACTTCCTTATCTTCTGAATTTAGATTTTCTTTTTGATTAGCCCCAGAATCACTTTCTTCCCTTTCTTCACTTTCTTCTAACAGATTTTTATCAGAGATATACTTTTGAATTTCCTCAAAGGATAAATATCCCACTCCAAAAGCATCGTCTCTGCCGCCTTCTCCTAAATCTTCTGTTGTAGAATTCAGCGCATCTAAAACTTCATCGTAATCGGTTGCCCCATCATCCCTAACGTACTGAAGCATAGTGGCAATATAGGAAGATACATTTGCAGCGGCTACAGAGGTGCCTTCATAGACCTCGTCATCTGCGGCATCTTCTGTACCATAATCTTTGACAATAGTTCCAAAGGCAGAATAATCTACTACAGAACCGTAATTCGAATATGCTGCCAACGTCTTTGTTCCCCTTTCATCTACCGAAACACCAGAGACCGTTATAGCATCAGAGATATTACCAGGCATGTAATTATCTGCGTTATCTCCATCATTTCCCGCTGCTGCAACTACATAAATGCCTTTCTCCTTTGCTTTTGCTATGGCAGTAGAAAGCATATTAGAAGTTCCATATCCGGATACAGATAAGGAGATTACATCCACCTTTTCATTAATGGCTTTTAAAAGCGCATCATAAGTAGCCCCTACAGTAGCTCTTCCATTTTCATCAAAGACTTTGTAAGGCACTATTTTGACATTCTCATTGGTGTTTGATGCAATAATCTCTGCCATCAAAGTGCCATGACCGTTTTCATCTGACATATTTGAAGCATCGTATCCATCTGCAATATGACCTTGTAACAAGGCACTTGTCGTATCTACTCCAGTGTCAATCAAGGCTACTCTTATTTCCCACTTTCTGCCACTTTCCGAAGAAGCCACAGTTTTCTCTTCACATTCCAAAAAATCTTCCGTCGAAATTTGTATTCCTTCCTCTGATATTACAGTTCCTTCCTCAGAATCCTCCTGCAACAAAAGGGAAGTATCTTCATCCCATAATTCCGCATCTACTATTTCAAGATATACTTCCTCCTTTGCCATTACCGGAACTGGAATACTTACAAATACCACCTCTGCTACCAGCGCAAAAAGAAGAAGCCCCTTTTTTATCCTCTTTTCCATATTTCCTCCAACCGATTACTCGTACACCGCTACAAACTCACGGGAATCCAACCCCACCGTAAGTTCGTTAATTTCCTCATTTTTAAACTCACTTCCGGTAGCATTCTCTTTCCAGTAACAAAAGCGAAGGCCATCCAAATCCGGCGCCTTGGGGCAATTCAAACTTTCCCCAACAGATAGTGTATACCGTTCCACCAAAGTAGGGATTCTATACTGATTTGCCAACTCCATTGGTATGGAAAAAGAAATCCAACGATAGGTCTGCTTCTGTTCTTCCTCCTGCAAAATCGTTTTTTCTATGGAAATGCTTCCTTCGCTTCCCGTCACGTGGTGATAGCGCTCCACCACAGCCAAGGATAACAGTCCTATACTCATATCACGGTTCAATACTTTTACGTCATATTCTCCTTCTTCCGAAATCCGTTCCTGCAAATTGGTTTGAAACCATTGTTGACACGTTTCGTCAGACTGCGTCTTAATCTCCCGATTGTAATAAGACTGTTCCATATATGCTTCCATCAGTTCCGTTACTCCATTGTCCAACTTTGTTTGGCGGATCTGTCTTCCTTGTAGGGAAATAAGAATCAATGTAGTAATCAGCAGTACAAAAATTCCCGTTCCCATTAATATTATTTGTTTCATATTTCCTCTTCCTCAACATTTACAAAGAATATTCTCTTATTTTTAATATTGTTTTGATCCAAAAGCCATACTGTCAGTTGATATACTCCCGGAGCTGCAAAAGAAATCTTATGTCCACCGGATTGGATACAATCTCCTTTTGCTTCACCGGTTTCATACAACCTAACATCGCTGATATACCCATCTATCAGATTGTCTTTTTCTCCAAAAATTTCTCCTGCACTATAAACACGATTGGTAACCAGATCTCCCATCACTTCAGAAGTCTCACCTTTTTTTGAAAGATAGGTTTCATATGCTTCTTCCGAAGAAGTGGTTTCTGCCGGCTGTTGACTGCTTTTCAAAGCTTCCTTTCCCAGCACGTTTCCAATACCTGTTTGTCCGTCGTACTGAAACTCAAAAAAGATCACCATAAAAAGCGTCCCCATGCACAAACAAATCAAAAAAGCCCTTCCAAAATTTCTAATGATTTCTAACATAACCCTCCTATAAAATGGGATCCATTGCCATAATTAAATGACTTGGAAAAATTCCCTGATCCGCCAGAAAACAAACCGTTAATACACCAACCAGCAGGACAATAGCAACAGAATCAATAATCACATCTCCATATTCTTCCAATATCTCTTTCATATACTTGCCACCACCTTTAATACACTGATAAACAATCCACTGATGATCATGCCAAATACCAAATACACCAGACTTTCTCCAAATTCCTCAATTATTTTTTTCATAGGCACCTACCAAATCATACCTTGCACGTTATATTCCTTTTGGATTCCCAAAATAGGAATCTGAAACTGATATGTTAAATTTCCTTCTCCAACATATTGTTTCGTGCCATTGACCTGCCGTTTTGTCACCGTAAGTTCATATCCTTTTTCCTTTGCATCCTCAATACATTCTTGAATTACCGAATCCGCAAAATGACTGGCGCTGATTTTTCCGGATACCTGGGAATAATAGTTGTCCGCACCGTTGGCATATAGTGTGGCAAATATTAATCCGATTCCCACGGAGGCAAAAAGCATAATAATAATCAATCCGCTAAATGATTTTAAAACTGTATCCATACATCCTCCTATCACATTCCCGTCATCACATGGTTTTGTCCAAAATAAATCACCATCAAAAGCATTAAATCCACCGCCATCTTCATACCTGCAGTAAGCTGAGGTGCTAAAAACAATCCATACAATCCTGCCAGTTCATCCTCACACCGCATCTTTTCCGCCTTGTCCATCAGTCTTTGATTTCGATCTAAAATCTCTGAAATCTGATGTTCAAAGTTTCCTCCCGTTCCTTCTGATACGGAATAAAGCATCTTCATGGCAGAATGCACCTCCGGCAAGGTATACTCCTTCAAGAAATTCATATAAGGTTCCATACTGTCCGGATTTTCCTTTAAATCTTCCATGAAGGTTTTTAATTCCGGCTTTAGAATCTCAGGAGCATCATCGTAGGACTTATAAATGGCAATATGAACATTCTCCGACTGTAGCAACAAAGAAACCGTCATCAACCACTTTGGAAATACCTTTTCGATTTCCCTGGTAACATATTTTTTCATCAATCGATGATCTAGCTTTTTTAACGGGGATTTCGGTGTTTCTTCTTTTAAGCGACGGAAATAATCCACATATCGCATCTCCTCCGGTTCCTCTTCCACCAAACCCACCGTAAGCTGAGAATCTGCCTTGTAAAATATTAAGAAATCCAATCCAAGTACAATTACAGTAGCCATCTGTGCCACGGGATGAAGTTCCATATGCAATTGCAAACGATAGGAAATCATATAGATAAAAAGGCAGATTAAAATCGATACAAAAATGGAAAACAAAATATCCCGACGCTTTTTTCTTCTTGCCTGCTGCATTTCATAAATCCGATCCGCCCACATTCTTCTGGATTCCAATAAAATCCTCGTAGATGAGCTGTAATCCCCTCCCAACATTTCTGCCTGAAGAGCAAATTTATGAATCACCGAAAGCATAAAGTTTTCATATTCCTGTTCTATAATTGCCAATCCCTTTTCTTCCACGTTTGCCTCATCAAAGGTGTGAAGAATATAATCCTTTGCCTTTTCAATGGTGCTGCCCCCTTCTTCTCCCTGAAAAATAAGAGACAGATCTTCTAAGGTAGCCAGTATCTTTCCTGTTTTTTGAAAGGAATATAAAAATTGTTCCATATAGACATTTAGGTCAGAAAACCGTCTCTGATAATACTGATTGCCATATGCGTTTTTTAGAAACAAAGGCAAAAAGACCAATCCAATAACGCACAGCATACATTGGGCGTAGAGATTTAGCGCAAACAATCTCCCCAGACAAAGCAATGCACCAAAGGAAATGACATAAAGTACCCCTGTCTTTTTCACGGAAAATACGTATCCGTAACGTTTTAACTCAGCCGATAGCCGTCTTTCGCCCACGATAGGTTCCTCCCTTCAACATAATACTGGCATCAGAATCCACCTTTGCCCAAACGCCTAATTCTTCATAGGAAAAAGGATCTAAAACCCCCGCCTTTTTCATTTTTTCCAAAAAAGTTTGAGGCAGATTCTTTTCATTGAGCTGACCATTTTCCAAGACCATAATCACATGATTTTCTCCACGATTTCTTTCATAGAGACAGATTTGATCTATAAATCTCCGAGCAAAATGCTTCCCATCTGCCGTTGTTTCTTCCTTTCGATTTAACAAAACCCCTACATTTATAAAATTGTAAATATCGTTTTCCATATTGGTGATATCTCTATCTCCACCGGCCATATTCAGCATCCGATCCGGTACATTTCGAACATCATCACTATGCAAAGTGGTCATCCCTCTCACTCCGGTAGAAAAACATTCCAAAAGGTAAACCACTTCTTTTGAACGGGTCTCCGAAAGCATAATCCAACGGGGATTTAATCGAAGGCAGGTCTTAATGGCTTTTGTATAATCCATGGTGGAATTTACCTTTAATTCCACGCAATCCTTTTGAGGATTTAATTCGTAATAATGCCATTCCAGCGTATCTTCTATGGTAATCACCCGCTCGTTGTCCGGTATGAAGGAAGAAAAAAACTTGGCACACTCTGTCTTCCCTGCCGCCGGTTCTCCGCAAAACACAATATTCAATCTGGCCTTTACACAGTTTTTCAAAAAAGCCAGCACTTCTTTACTACAATATCCGCTTTCCAACATATTCTCCTCTGTTAATCTTATGTAAGGCAGCGACTTTCGAATGGAAATACTCCTTCCAAGTACGGAAACAGACTCATGGACAATGGTTATTCGAAGTGTCTCCGTCTCCGCCTCCAAAATAGGAGACTGCTTATGAAAGGACCGGCTCACCGTATTCGCCACCCGTTTGGTAAACTGTTCAATAAAATTATCCGGGAAAGCACACTCCTTTTTGTAGCGAACATTTTCACTGTTTGTAAGCCATACAAAGGCATCCTCCCCATTCCGACAGTCACAAATATCAATATCCGTAATGTCATCCTCCATCACAAAGGGATATAAAGGACCAAAATACTGTCGGGTTTCTTCAATTTTAAATTTTTCCGCCATAGTTCTCCTTTTAGTTTTTTAATGCTGCATTGGCATTTTCAAAAAAGGTGTTAATCAAAGTAGAAAACGCCTTTCCTACAACACTGTCCCCATTGGTTCCGATTAAGGTTACAATCAAAGCCACCAGCGCAATAATCGCAATTACTGCAATAAGCGCCGGGCCATATTCTTTTACAACTTCATGCATATTCCTTCTCCTTTCCTCTTACTTCAATCGTGGAATTTTTAGCGAACGCTTTTGACATTTTCTAGAAAGTGAATTCATCATACCCTGCTGTCATGGGAAAATCCAATTAAGAATTTCTAAACTATTTCCTCAAAAGTTTAGAAAGATTTTATGAAAATTTAATATTTTATTAATAATTTCTGTTATTCCCGATAAAACCGTAGGTTTCAAAGATAAAAAACTTTCCTTACATCCTAAAATTTGTTAGAATGCCCTATAGAGATTTTGAAAAATTAGGAGGACTATTATGGCAGATTATCCTATTGTGACCATTGAAATGGAAAACGGTGATGTTATGAAAGCTGAGCTTTACCCGGAAATCGCTCCCAATACGGTAAACAACTTTATCAGCTTGATTCAAAAAGGATATTATGACGGTGTGATTTTCCACCGTGTAATTAAAGGATTTATGATTCAGGGCGGAGATCCTGACGGAAATGGAACCGGCGGTCCCGGATACTCCATCAAAGGAGAATTTACTTCCAACGGATTCCAAAACGACTTAAAGCATGACGTAGGTGTGCTTTCCATGGCAAGAACTATGTTCCCTGATTCTGCAGGAAGCCAGTTTTTTATCATGCATCAGAAATCTCCTCATCTTGACGGAGAATATGCAGCTTTCGGAAAGGTAATCGAAGGATTGGATGTAGTAAACAAAATTGCTGATACTGCTACTGATTTTTCCGATCGTCCTTTGGAAGTTCAGCGCATGAAAAAGGTAACGGTTGATACAAAGGGTGTTGATTATCCCGAACCTGAGAAATGCTAATTTTGATTTGTAAATAAAAAAAGGATGAAAGCCAATGCATGGCTTTCATCCTTTTTTATATGTGTTTTCTTTTAAAGCTGTTCTAAAATCTTTGCCCCTTCTTCTAATTCCGGCAAATCGATTTCATAGCAAACACCCCAGTCAACTTTTTCTGCAAACTCAGGGTTAATGGGAAGCTTTCCAAGAACGGGGATTTCCAATTCTTCTGCAACTTCATCTACCTTTGATTCACCGAATACAGAAAGTTTCTTTCCGCAATCAGGGCAGGTCATATAGCTGTAGTTTTCCACCAAACCAATAACAGGTACATTCATCATACCAGCCATGTTGTAAGCTTTTTTAACAATAAGTTTTACCAAATCCTGAGGTGAGGTTACAATTACGATTCCGTCAATAGGAAGTGACTGGAATACGGTAAGGGGAACATCACCGGTTCCCGGAGGCATATCTACAAACATGTAGTCAATTTCGCCCCACAAAACGTCGGTCCAGAACTGTTTTACGGTACCGGCGATTACAGGTCCTCTCCAGATTACCGGTGCTTCTTCGTCCTGTAACAAAAGGTTGATGGACATAATCTCCACACCGTTTCTTGCTGTTTCAGGGAAGGTACCGTTTTCGTTTCCCATAGCAGGTCCGTGAACGTCATACATCTTTGGAATGGAAGGCCCGGTAATATCCGCATCCATAATTGCTACGCGATAACCTTTCTTTGCCATCATATTTGCCATAGCTGCGGTAACAAAAGACTTACCTACACCACCTTTTCCGGAAACAACACCGATTACATGCTTGATATGTGAAAAAGGATTGTCGTCTGCTGCAAACTCTTCGTTGATACGGCTTCTTGCTGCTTCTGTACCGGAATGATGTTCCTTAGCCTTTGGTGCAGAACCTCCCATACCGGGAACTCCCTGCTCTTCATGAGGCTTATTTACCGGCTGTTCCTCTTCCACCGACTGCTGTTTTGCCTTTAAACGCTCAATAGCTTCATCAATTTTTTTCTGCTGTTCTTCTGTCATAATATCCTCCAACGAATCTATACTCTTATATTTGTTGTTTTTTCTTTTGAAAAATCTCCTTAAGAGATTTTGTATAGGGCGCTCTTGCAATGCCGTATTCCGTAACAATGCCGGCAATCAATTCATGATCGGTTACATCAAAGGCGGGATTAAACACCTTTACTCCTTTGGGAGCCATAGGCTTTTCATACCACATATCCGTTACTTCTTTTCCATCTCTTTCTTCAATGACGATGTCATCGCCACTTTTACAATTCATATCAATGGTAGAAGTAGGCGCCGCTATATACAAAGGAATGCCATACTGCTTTGCCACTGCAGCCACTACGGAAGTACCGATTTTGTTGGCCGTATCTCCATTTGCAGCCACACGGTCACAGCCTACAAAAATGGCATTTACCTTATTTTGCTTCATCAAAGCTGATGACATATTATCACACAAAAGCGTAGTGTCAATCCCTGATTCAAAAAGTTCAAAGGCCGTCAATCTTGCTCCCTGTAACAGGGGTCTTGTCTCATCACAATACACCCGGATATTCCATCCCTTTTCCTTTGCCACATAAATCGGTGAAGTGGCTGTTCCATAACGGATGGTAGCAAGCTTTCCGGCATTGCAATGGGTAAGCACGCCGTCCCCGTCTTTTAACAGAGTCACTCCATATTCACCAATGCTTCGGCACACTCTGATATCCTCATCACGAATGGCAATTGCTTCTTTTTGCAACGCCATCACCTGCTTTTGTCTCGTTTTGCCTTTTTCTTTTTCCAGTACCTTTTCCATACGATTCAGTGCCCAGGAAAGATTCACAGCTGTCGGTCTGGCGGAATCCAAATACTCTTTTTGCTTATGGAAAGCCAAAAAGAAGCCTTCTTCATCCTCCTTGTACTGTTCTTCCAAATCCTTTGCAATTACATAAATACCAAAGGCAGCCGCCACACCAATTGCCGGTGCTCCGCGAACCTCCAATTTATATATTGCCTCCCAGATTTCTTTGGGACTGCGAAGTTTTTTCAACACCACCTCATTGGGCAGTTTTGTCTGATCAATAATGATAACGGCATTTTCATCCAAATCAATGTCAACCGTATCGACTTCCATTATATTCATTTCTTCACCCTGCAAACATTTTTATCATTTGAAGTACTATGAGATTATATCATATAACTGTATAAAGAGAATGTTTATTCCCATATACAAATGGACAAAAAAATACCGCATCACATTGAAAAATCCAAGTATGAAGCGGTATTAAAGTTTATTTCAGCCAAGTCTTTTCGAACTCATCCGCAGGTACAGGCTTTCCAAAATAGAAACCCTGAATCTGATCACAGCCCAGCTTTGTCAAAGCCTCCAACTGTGTCTCTTCTTCCACCCCTTCTGCAATGATATCAAGGTTCATACCCTTTGCCATGGAAATAATCGCTCCCACAATAACTCCGGCATTTGGATGAATCGTGATATTGTCTACTAGTTCCTTTGCAATCTTGATTCGATTAAATTCAAAATAAATCATATTGGCAAAGGTTTCATATCCGGTTCCAAAATCATCTACAGAAATGGTGATGCCTTTTTGTTTCATACGTTCTATCACATCGGTACTGTTTAGAATACCACTGAGGGCAATACTCTCTGTTATTTCGATATCAATCCACTTTGAAGGAACTTCCATAGCTTCCATAATGTCAAAGAATGTATCGGTAAAGTATTCTTCCTGCAACTGAACAGGAGAAATATTAACTCCCATTACCAAGTCTTTTTTATAGTTCGTATTCCACTGATGAATTTGTAAAAAAGCCTCTCGTACAATCCATTCACCCATAGCAGGCATAACTCCCATCTTTTCTGCAATGGGGATAAATTCTGAAGGAGAAATAAATCCAAGCTCCTCATCCTTCCAACGAAGGAGTGCTTCCATCCCAATCAGCTCCTTGGTAGAAGCAACTACCTGAGGTTGGTAATACAATTCAAAGGCCTCATCATAATCCAAGTCCTGAAGTTTGCCTTCGATTTTTTGCTCTCTTTGAATTCGAGGCATAATCTTTGAATCAAAGAAACAACAGGTTGTCGCGCCGGCATTTGGTGTATTCGTACTGCGTACCGTTTCTAAACAATTCATAATCTTATCAAATTCCCGGGTGTCATCAGGATAAATGGCTGCGCTAATCCGGAAGGTGATACGAACAATCTTTCCATTGATTTCAAAAGGACGATCCAGAATATCCGAAATGTAATCCGCAAATCTGGCAGCGTCCACATCATGCATTTCATCTTCACAAACCACCAAGAACTGATGGCCATCCATACGGTATGCAAAAATCCCGGGACCCTCAATGCCTAAAAGGCGACGACCGACTTCCATCAAAACAGTATCACCGCCCTGATTGCCATAGGTGTGATTGATCATCTTAAAGAAATTCACATCAATGGAATACAAAAGTAATCGTTTTCCTCGGTTTATGGTAAAGAAATCTTCGCAATAACGTCCCCATGCCCTACGGTTTTTCAATCCTGTCTGAATATCTAAAACAGAAACATTTTCCAGCTTTTCGGTTACCTCAGAAAGTTCCATTTCCTTCTGTTGAATCAACGCCTCGTTTAATTCATTTACTTCTATAGATTTGCTTAAAAGAAAATAAGCCAAGGTGGTAATCAAAAGAATGGAAAAACGACCTAGGGACAAGTTTCCCAATGCCACTAAAAGCAATCCTATAATCAGAATCAACACTGCCAAAACAATTCCCGGAGCAGAACTTCTCTTTATCTCAGCCTTTTCCGTTTTTTCAATGAGGTTGTAAATGGAGGATGTGGAATATGCCATACCTACTATCACAATACTCAACAAAAACAAAGCATCCACTACAACGCTTTGTTCCTGACCTCCCGTAGCATCAATCATCATGTAGGCAATATCCAAATAACCGTAAAGGAAAAATCCTATCATTACCATCAAACCATAGAATGAAAGCTTTCTGGAAGAACGGTTGGCAATGATTACCATGAAAAATACAATGATAAACATCGCTACCAGAATTCCCTGAAAATACGCAGGTTTTAAGGAAAAGAAAGAAATATGTTTTTGGCTTAGGCGTTCAAAGATTGCAACACTGATGATAAAAGTCGCTACGGAAAACAGTAGTGCATTTGCCACCAATCGAAAAATATCCTTTTTCGTAAACTGAACATAACTAAAGATTAACAATCCTATGACATAGGCATAGGTTGTCATGCGATAAATCGGATCTGAAATAGAAACAATACTGTCTGGTGCAATGAAACCGAAATCGCCGAATAGGTAGATCAAATCCCCCATAGTCCAAAACATAGGACCCATAGCAATGAAAATAATTGCTGTGCGGTATTTTTGATTTGATACAGCAACCAAGCCAATGGTAATCATAACCAAAAACGCGCATATCGGCGAAAAAATATCTGCTACAATCCACTGGTGCGTAAATAAACTGATACAGTAACCAATCCAGCAAATGACAGCTCCGCTGATTGTTGCTACCCGAGATTTCTCATACATAAAAAGCCCTCCCCATAAGCATCTCCAAGTATCTTTTTTTATTTTAACATATTTGTATACACAATTGCCATATTTTATCCTGTTAGTTTCTTACAATTTCCCCTGCAATCCCCCTGCAATAGAAGGTAAAATAAAAACCCCCGAAGGCACACAGGTCCTTCGAGGGCAAAATAGAATATGGGTTCTATTTTTCAAATTCTAACAAGCGGCTTTACGCTTCTGCTTTCTGAGCCTTAATAGCTTCAGTTAAAGCAGGCAAAATCTTATTTAAGTCACCTACGATACCGTAGTCAGCAACTTCAAAAATAGGTGCGCTTTCATCTTTATTGATTGCAATAATGATGTCAGATTCTTCCATACCTGCTACATGCTGGATGGCACCTGAAATACCGATTGCAAAGTAAACATTGGGACGTACGGTCTTTCCTGTCTGACCTACCTGTAAGTCCTTAGGCAACCAGCCGTTATCAACTACTGCACGAGAGCATGAAACTGTTCCGCCAATAGCATCAGCCAAATCCTCTAATAACTTGAAGTTTTCTGCAGATCCAACTCCACGTCCACCGGAAACCAAAATCTTAGCTTCCATGATATCTACTTTCTTGCCAACTTCTTTAACGATGTCAAGAATTTCAACATATTTGTTGTTTTCTGTTAAGTCAGCCTTGTACTCAATAATATCAGCCTTTGCACTCTTATTGGGCTCGCATTTTACCATAACACCGGGACGTACGGTAGCCATCTGAGGACGGTTATCCGGACAAGCAATGGTTGCGATTGTATTTCCCCCGAATGCAGGACGAGTCATAAGAAGCTGATTCTTTTTCTGCTTATCTTCCGGTGCATTCAAAGGGAAGTTTCCGATTTCAAGGGAAGTACAGTCAGCTGTAAGACCGGTCTTTACTCTTGCGGAAACGGTAGGTCCAAGATCACGTCCGATGGCAGTTGCACCAACCAACATAATCTCAGGCTTAAACTCATTAATAACGCCTGTCAAAGCCTGTGCATAAGGCTCTGTACGATAATCTTTTAACTTAGGATCGTCAACAACGATAACATGATCAGCACCATACTGTGCCAATGTATCAGCAAGATCCTTTACATCAGAACCAATCAAAACTGCTGTTACGTCGGTTCCCAAATCTTTTGCTAATTCTTTACCTTTACCAATCAACTCTAAAGCAACGCCTTCTAACTTGTGGTCAACCTGCTGAGCAAAGGTAAATACTCCCTTATATTCTTCTAAAGACATATTCTTACCACCTTTCTTAGATTACGTGCTTTTCGTTTAACTTATCCATAATGTACTTAACAGATTCTGTAGGATCCAAGTTTACAGTTTCACCTGCACCCTTACGAACCTTATCGGATGCCTTTGCAATCTTTGTAGGAGAACCTGCAAGACCGATATCTCCGTCATCCAAATCCTTTAAGTCATTTCTACCCCAAACGGTAACTTCCTTATCGAAAGCATCAAAAATTCCGCCGGGTGTCATGTAACGAGGTGTAATCTCCTCAGCCAAGCATGTAACAAGAGCAGGCATTTTAGCTTTTAATTTGTGTGTACGGTCATCATACTGACGCTGTACGATTACGCTGTCTCCTTCAACCTGAACATCAGCTGCATAGGAAATAACGGGGATTCCTAAATGCTCACCAATCTGAGGTCCTACCTGAGCGGTATCACCATCGATAGCCTGACGTCCTGTAATGATCAAATCATAATCTAAGTTTCTGATTCCGGCAGCGATGGTTGAAGATGTAGCCCAAGTATCAGCACCACCTAAAACTCTGTCGGTAATAAGTACACCCTTGTCAGCTCCCATAGCGAAAGCTTCACGAAGTACTGCATCTGCATCAGGGATACCCATGGTTACTACTGTAATCTCAGCCCCTGTTTTTTCTTTAATCTGAAGTGCTACTTCCAAACCTGCTTTATCATCAGGGTTCATAACCTTATCCATAGCACCTCTGTTTAAGGTTCCATCCGGATTAAATACTACACCGTTTTTGGTATCCGGAACCTGTTTTACACATACAACGATTTTCATAAACTATCCTTTCTAATGAAATTTACATTTCATTCCTATTCGTTAATTGCTATCGGTCTATTTCAACAAATTTCCGGAAATAACCATTCTCTGTACTTCAGATGTACCTTCGTAAATCTCAGTAATCTTTGCGTCACGCATCATACGTTCCACATCGTACTCTCTGGTATAACCATAACCACCATGTAACTGAACAGCCTTAGTGGTAACTGCCATTGCAGCTTCAGCAGCAAAGAGTTTTGCCTGTGCAGCTTCAACAGAGTATACTTTCTGAGTCTGTTTTGCCATTGCAGCCTTGTAAACCAAATACTTAGCAGCTTCCATACGTGTAGCCATATCAGCCAACTGGAACTGTGTATTCTGGAATGCAGAAATAGGACGGCCAAACTGCTTTCTTTCTTTTACAAAATCGATGGTTGCCTGAAGAGCACCTTCACCAATTCCAAGAGCCTGTGTAGCAATACCAATACGTCCACCGTCAAGTGTATGCATAGCCATTCCGAATCCCTTGCCACGAACACCGAGTAAGTTTTCCTTAGGAATTCTACAATCTTCAAAGATTAATTCATAGGTAGCAGAACCGCGGATACCCATCTTCTTTTCCTTTGTTCCAAAGGAAAATCCGGGAGTTCCTTTCTCTACGATAAATGCTGAGAAACGTTTATTCTTACGTCCCTTTGCATCTTCAATTACGTCTGTAACCGCGAAGATGATATAGATATCAGCGTACTTACCATTTGTGATAAAGCACTTAGATCCGTTCAATACCCATTCATCACCATCTTCAACAGCCTTTGTCTGTGCACCCTGTGCATCAGTTCCGGCACCGGGTTCAGTTAAAGCGAAAGCACCAAGCTTTTCACCCTTTGCCAAAGGTACCAAGAATTTCTGCTTCTGCTCTTCTGTACCATAGGTAAGAATAGGATCACAGCAAAGTGATGTATGTGCAGAAACGATAACACCTGTAGTACCGCAAACTTTTGAAAGTTCTTCTACAGCCAATACGTAGGTTAAAGTATCGCAGCCCTGTCCGCCGTATTCCTTGGGAATAGGAATTCCCATGAAGCCGAGCTTTTGCATTTTCTTTACAGTCTCTTCAGGGAACTGCTCTAATTCATCAGTTTCCTGAGCCAAAGGCTTTACTTCTTTTTCAGCAAACTCAGCGAAGAGCTGGCGTGCCATCTCATGTTTTTTATCTAAAGTAAAATCCATGTTATATCTCCTTTTCTCATATCTTTCAAACATCTGTTTAAAAGTGTATTATTTTGCATCAACGGGTGTTTTTGTTCTGTCAGCATTGTAAACGTAGAAACCTTTACCGCTCTTAACACCTAAGTTGCCACCGCGAACCATCTTGCGAAGCAAAGGGCAAGCACGATACTTAGAATCACCGGTTTCGTTGTAAAGTACATCCATGATAGCAAGGCAAATATCCAAACCAATGAAATCACCTAATTCCAAAGGTCCCATAGGATGGTTTGCGCCAAGCTTCATAGCTGTGTCGATACCTTCGATATCAGAAACACCTTCCATCTTGATAAATGCTGCTTCATTAATTAAAGGAATCAAAATACGGTTAACAACGAAGCCTGCTGCTTCATTTACCTGTACAGGAGTCTTTCCGATTTCTTCTGAAATCTTCTTAATGGTCTCAACAGTTTCATCAGGAGTATTAACGCCTGCGATTACTTCGATTAATTTCATTCTGTCAGCAGGATTGAAGAAATGCATTCCTACCATAGGACGATTCAAACCGTTACCAATCTCTGTGATAGAAAGAGAAGAAGTATTGGAAGCAAATACACAACTCTCTTTGCAGATTTCATCCAACTCTTTGAAGGTTGTCTTCTTAACTTCCATATTTTCGAAAGCTGCTTCAACGATCAAATCACAATCCTTGCAAAGGTCTTCCTTTAAACCGGGTGTGATTTTAGCTAAAATTCCGTCAACCTTAGCCTGATCCATTTTTCCTTTTTCTACCAAGCGAGCATAACCTTTAGCGATTTTGTCTTTTCCGCCTTCAGCCCATTCCTGCTTGATATCGCAAAGAGCTACTTCATAACCATCAACCTGAGCAAATGCTTTAGCAATGCCCTGTCCCATTGTTCCGGCACCAATAACGCCTACTTTCATGTTTTATTCCTCCTAAAACTATTATCATCTTAAGGATTTCGTATGCTATATGATTTCCTCAGCACCGACTTCGCTCTACCTCATCCCGGTGAATGTCTGTAAAGTCCTGACTTCTAAAGTCGTCAGGCCAACAGACATACACAGTGTATTGCGTGGTCTCGCCTTCCGGCTCGGTCGGTGCTTCTGCTTCGCAGAGGTGTCCACCGGACACCCGCACCGCTCCGCGGATGTCTTTCGGAAATCACATACCATTGCGAAATCCATCAAATACATTATTAGCTACTCATTTGTACGAGATAATTACTAACACATAAAGCTGCGTTTAATCGCGCTCTACGATGGTTGCACAACCCATTCCACCACCGATGCAAAGTGTAGCAAGACCCTTCTTAGCTCCGCTCTTTTGCATTTCGTGAAGAAGTGTAACCAAAATACGGCATCCGGAAGCACCTACGGGGTGTCCGAGAGCGATTGCTCCACCGTTGGGGTTCAACTGTTTTTCAACATCGATTCCCAAGTCTTTTCCAACAGCTACAGACTGAGCTGCGAAAGCTTCGTTTGCTTCGATGATATCGAAGTCGGAAATCTTCATACCAGTCTTATCCATTACCTTATTTACAGCTGCCACAGGTCCGATACCCATTACTTCAGGACGAACACCTGCCAAAGCACCTGCTACGAAAGTAGCCATAGGTGTAACACCAAGTTCTTTTGCTTTTTCTTCAGACATTACAACGATTGCTGCTGCACCGTCGTTGATACCTGATGCGTTACCTGCAGTAACAAATCCATCTTTGTTGATTGGACGCATACCAGCAAGTTTTTCAAGAGTAACATCTCCTCTAGGGCCTTCATCTGTATCAAAGATAACAGTTTCTTTTCTCTTCTTAACTTCAACAGGAACGATTTCATCCTTGAATGCTCCGGATTCCTGAGCCTTTTTGCATTTCTGCTGTGAATTGTAAGCGAACTCATCCAACTCTTCTCTGGTAAGTCCCCATTCATTACAAATATTGTCAGCAGTCTGAATCATATGATAGTCATTGAATGCATCCCAAAGAGCATCCTTAACCATAGTATCAACCAAAGCACCCTGGCTAGCTGAAGGCCATGTCATACGATATCCGTAACGACCCTGAGGAATTGCATAGGGAGCCATGGACATGTTTTCCATACCACCTGCGATTACTACATCAGCATCACCAGCCATAATCATCTGTGCTGCCTGGTTTACACAGTTCAAACCGGAACCACATACAACGTTTGTTGTAACAGCGGGAACTTCGATAGGAAGACCTGCTTTGATAGATGCCTGACGGGCAACGTTCTGTCCCTGTCCTGCCTGAATTACACATCCCATGTAAACGTGCTCAACATCTGAAGGTTGAATCCCTGCACGCTTAACAGCTTCCTTGATTACGATTGCTCCAAGGTCTGCTGCGGGAATTGTTGAGAGAGATCCTCCCATGGTTCCGATTGCCGTACGACATGCGCCGGCCAAAACAACTTTTTTACCCATATTCTGTTCTCCTTTATAAAACTTTTTAGCCACACTTTCCTTCTCTCGCTGTCCGTGTTAAAATAATTTGGTAAAAATAAACAATTTCAAATGTCTATTTCTGTTAATTTTTTAACAAAGATAGGTTAAAAAAATAAATCGTGGCCTCACGATGACTTCATATTATCACAAGAAAATTCCCATATCAAGAACATATTTCTAATAAAAAAAGCGAACATTCGACTATTATCAGAATATTCGCTTTAATTTATGCAATTCTATGCCACATTTGTGTCATAACTTTGTGAAAAAAATAACAGTTTTCCGTTATTCCTTGTGATTGCCACCCTTTTTATTGCTAGAAAATATCTTTTATTCTACAAAATTATCTGAAAACAAATATTTTGAAGTATTTTCTATCTTCTCCGATCGTGGGTTTGATAGTACAGTGCCTTTGCCTCATACATTTTCTTGTCCGCTTCTTTTTCCACGTCGTCAGCTGTGGCATCAGGCATACGCTTCTTGGAAGCATAGCCAAAAGAAACAGAAAGGCTTTTTACCATTTTACCACTCCATCCTCTGGTCAAATCCTCGAAGATTTGACAACGTTGCTCAAACAAGTCCTCATCACACATAGCAACCACGATAAACTCATCTCCGCCCATGCGGTAACAGGTACCGATATCAGCATAGGCATCCTCTAAGCACTTTGCAGCTCCCTGCAGCAATTCATCTCCCGCAGCGTGACCTAAAGTATCATTTGCCACCTTTAATCCGTTTACGTCAAACATGGCAATATTATAGTTATCCTTGGCGGAAAATCCCTCCTGATGCTGAATATCTTCATCATAAGCATGACGGTTTTTAAGACCGGTTAAACTATCAGTAAAGGCATAGATGGTCATCTCTTCTAACTCAATGGATTTACGTAAAAGCACGTAAGTCATTTTAATCAAACGGTATACCAAGCCTCCGATAATTAATAGCACCGTAAACATGAAGAATGGTCCCCAATCCTTATCAAAAGCATAAAGTACCATTGAGATAATAATCAAAACACTGATTAAGATGGTCCAAATCCAAGACATCCATGCATGATCTTTCGTTCCGCTAATTCCGATATAAAGGGAAGATATAATCAACTGAAGGATGGCCAATACCGCCAAAAGCTGAGTTGACATCAACATACTAGGCAAATCCTGTAATCCCAACACATACACAAAGGTCTGAACCACAAGATTAATCTGAGATACCCTCAGTATGGAATAAGATAGAACCCGAAGCGTAATCAGCTTCTCCGGCAAAGTGTAATAAATAAATCCCACCCCACCAATGGACATCATAAAAAAAGCCAAATAGTTTAGTAGTCCAGATGCCGTTAAATTGTTACTGATAATTCCCAAAATGTGAATATCGGATAATGTCCAAAAACCAATGGACACCATCATAATGGCACCGTAAAGAAATCCCCTTCTTCTCAGTTCCAGCAAATGCTTTCCCGAAGGCAAAAAGAACAGATAGGCCAATAGCATAATAACACCGATAATGGTATAAACGGCTCCCATGATGATTTTAAGGAAGTTATCCAAAATACGGTCCATAACATAATCAGATTTTTTTGTGACCATAATACTTTTCAAAGACTCGGATACACGGTTTCCTCGAAGTTCTATCTCCAGTCGAATGGTTTTTCCACTGTAAGACGACTCCACAGGAACAAACGCCATATAACCGCCCACAGAAGTAGACATAAGGCCCATTTTGGCTGGTTCCACTTTATAAACCATTTTTCCATCTACATAGACGTATAAATAGGCAAAATTCACCTTAATATTTAAGATTTCCCCATCATTTACTTCTGGCAAAACAGATTCCACGACCAAGCGTTTCCCACGAAAATCAATGGGCAAGGTTGCAGTTGGCTCTCCTGCATCAGTGATGATCGTCCATTGGTTAATGGAAGTAGCACCTTTTCCGCTTTGTACCTCATAAGGTTGTTTAAAAAAAGAAACCATAGAAATTAAAACAATCAATGCTATGATTGCCATGATTCCTATGATTTCTCCAATCAATTCAACATAACTGCGTTTCTTTTTCATATCCGTACTCCCACCTTAAAATAATTCCCTTAGAGTACACAGGATACTATTCTGATGACGAATTGTCAACCTCTGTTTCAGCCCCGACAACACCAGTGTTTTCACTACTATCACCAGAGGCGCTCTCCTCACTTTGTGTCTCCTGTGTTGTCTGGTTTGCAGAGGTATCATTTGCTCCCCATATTAGGAAGAAAACATGATCTCCAATTTGAGTATAACCTGTAATTCCAAATTTATCAGCATATGGTTTTGTCATAAAAAACAGCCAGTTTCCATTTCGCTTTCCTGCAATCACTTCACTGGCAACAGACAAACAGGTTTCATTTGGACCTTTTGCCATAATAGCTGTAACCATTCCGGAACTGTAAGAAGCAAACTGCTTGTTTTGTGTGATTACACCGGAAATGGAATTTGGAAATTTAGAACTCTTTACACGGTTCATAATAACAGAACCCACCGCCAGTTTTCCCTCGTAGGACTGGTTGTCCGCTTCCGCCTGAATCGTGGCAGCCAGCATCATTAAATCAGAATCTGATGCAGAGACCGAACCGGAAGTATCCTCGATAGTACCGGAAGCCTGTTCCTGAATCAACTGATCTGCAATTGCTTTTGCAGCGTCAGCCTGAGCCTGAGCCGCCTGACTTTGTAACCCAATCATTTTTTCCTGTAAGGTAGCAATGGTGGCCTCATACTGTGCCACTTCACTTTCTGCCTGAGATAACTCGTCAGATTTGGTGGCAAGATTTCCGGACAATTCCGATACCAATCCGTCCATCTCCTCCTGAGACTCCTGTAAGCTGGCCTGATAACCACTTAGTTCCTCTGCCTTTTCCTCCAATTCCTTGGATTTAGAGGCAATCACTGTCTGAAGTTCCTGATAGGATTCCAAAAGCTGTCTGTCATAGGTC
Source organism: Lachnospiraceae bacterium (assembly GCA_024694625.1). Classification (GTDB taxonomy): domain Bacteria; phylum Bacillota; class Clostridia; order Lachnospirales; family Lachnospiraceae; genus JAILEN01. The sequence goes on from JAILJP010000082.1 coordinate 21,970, forward strand.
ATAATCTCCGAAATCATGCTGGCCCGGTTTATAAACTCGGACAAAGAACCACTACTCAAAAAGGATACCAAGAGATTCATATGAGAATTGTTCTCATAAAAATAGACCATGCGCTTTTTCATAGCCTCATACTGTTCTTCTTCGCTGGCCTTTGCCTCTTCCAACTCTTTTTCCAAAGCATCTATTTCACTTTGGGTGGAAGCAATGGAATCATTTGCAGCAGCAATCTTTTCACTTACCACAGAAAGCTGGCTGTAAGCAGAATTGTAGTCGGATTGAATAGCATTCTTTTCCTCTTCAATGGCAGAGGCCTCCTCTTCTGCTTCCTGCTTTTTCTTATTAGCATCATTAATGGCATTTTGGGTCTCCTCTTGCTGCTTTTGAATCTCCTCCAAAGAAGAGGCCTGAGCGGTGACTCCAAAAAGGCAGGAAAAAAGAAGGAGCCACGTCAACAAAATACCCATTGATTTTTTCATCATAGACTCCTCCTTTCTCTTTTTATCCCTATAAAATACGATTTACATCCATATATAGTATTATCGACAGGATGTACTCAATCCTTCAATGGCAACTGCTCCGCCCCGTACAATATCAATGTGTTTAAAGGTACGGCGAAGAAGGCTGCATAAATCATTATTTCTTCGTTCTGTTAAGGTACTCTCCAGTAAAACCGAATCCAAATCCGTATCAATCACCTGAATCTCATAGGCCTGGGCAATACGGTAAGCTTCGGCTTTTTCCTCCGGAGTTACTTTTTTAATCTTTGCAAACAGCACTTCCTTCATATGAATGGGGGTGTCGGTCAAATCCACGACCTTAATTACCTCCACCATGGTGTTTAACTGTTTTTTTATCTGTTCAAAGGTAATATCATCTGAAGATACTCCAATGGTCATACGGGAAATATCTTCGTGTTCAGTGGTTCCAACGGTAAGACTCTGCAGATTGTAAGACTTTCCGGAAAACAAACCGGATACCTTTGCCAACACACCTACCTGGTTTTCCACATATAATGCAATCCAACGATTTTTTAATTTTCCTGAATCCATGGCAACCTCCTACTTCAAAATCATTTCACTCATGGGATTTCCGCCCTTTACCATAGGAAGCACCAACTCTTCGGAGGGAATACAAAATTCTATAATGGTAGGAGCGCCCTTTGTCTTTTTCGCTACTTTTAATGCAGGAATGATTTCTTCCTGGGTAGTAACCCGGATTCCTTTTGCGCCATAAGTCTCCGCCAATTTCATAAAGTCAGGGACATAGGCTCTGTCTTGATCCGTAACATCCTTTGAAGCATCTCTCCATTCCTGTTGCTTACGCAAAGAAACCATGCTGTAACGTTTGCCGTAAAAGAGCTGCTGCATCTGGCGAACCATACCTAAGTACTGGTTGTTCATAATACAAATGACAACTTCCGCTCCCTGACACATGGCGGTAGCCATTTCCTGCATATTCATCTGGAATCCACCATCGCCGGTAACGCAAACCACGTCCTTCTTGGGATTTGCAATCTTTGCTCCAATGGATGCAGGGAAACCAAAGCCCATGGTTCCTAATCCTCCGGAGGTAATCATCTGACCGCCTTCGCCGATTTTAATGTACTGTGTCGCCCACATCTGATGCTGACCAACATCGGTAACCACAATAGCCTTGGGGAATACTTCGTTGATTCCCTCCATAACCTTTTGAGGAGAAAGACCTTTGATATCTCTCATAACCAAAGGGTTTTCTTTTTCCCATGCATAAATCTTATCCAGCCACTTCGTGGTCTTTAAAGGTTCTGCCCACTCCATAAGTTTTTCCAATGCCAGCTTGGCGTCAGATACCACGGGAATATCCACAACCACGTTTCTGGAAATAGATGCAGTTTCCACATCCACGTGAATAATCTTTGCCTTTGGAGCAAATTCATTTAAGTCACCGGTAATTCGATCGTTAAATCTGGTACCGATGGAAAATAACACATCACATTCCATAACTGCCATGTTGGCAGCGTATCTTCCGTGCATACCGGAATTTCCGATATAGAGTTCGTTATCTTCCGGAATTACACCTTTTCCCATAATGGTAGTAACCACGGGAATATTCATCTTCTTTGCGAAGGCCAAAAGTTCTTTGCCTGCTCCGGAAATTCGCACTCCGCCACCGGCTAAGATAATGGGCTGCTTTGCACTGCGAAGAAGTTTATACGCACGTTTTAATTGTCCAATATGAACGGATTCGTTGGGCTTGTATCCTCGGATTACCACATCCTTGGGATACTCTCCCGGTCCGTTTTCTGTTTGAATATCCTTTGGAATATCCACAAGTACCGGCCCCGGCTTTCCTGTACGGGCAATGGTAAAGGCCATTTTTAAAATCTTGCCCAAATCTTTTCTGTCACGAACCGTTACTCCGTACTTGGTAATAGAACGGGTCATACCAACGATATCCACTTCCTGGAAGGCATCGTTTCCAATCAGGCCCTGAGGAACCTGTCCCGTAAGTACTACCAAGGGAATACTGTCATAATGTGCATCTGCAATGGCGGTAATGGTATTGGTGGCTCCCGGTCCACTGGTAACCAGACATACTCCCACCTTCCCGGTGGAACGAGCGTACCCTTCGGCCTCGTGTACCAAAGCCTGTTCATGTCGGGGCAATACCACTTTGAGATTGTCCTGTTTGTACATCTCATCCATAATATCCGTAATCATACCGCCGGGGTATGCAAATACCGTATCAACGCCCTCTTCCATCAGGGCTTTCATAATCAGTTTTTTTCCGGCAATGTCCATCTTTTTTCCTCCTTTATTATTTTATTACTTACGGGTATAAGTCATAAAATAATATTCCAAATCGTAGTAAGTCTCTTCCTCACCTTCCACGGACACTTCCCAGTTTTCTTTTTCATCCAAGTTGGGGAAATATGCATCCGCTTCGTAAGCATAATCAATCTTTGTAATATATGCGGTATCACATTCATCAATCAACTGTTTGTAAATGCTTTCTCCGCCAATGACAAATACATCATCGCTGTTGTATTTTGCCAACTCCTTATTTAACTGTTCCATATCGGAAACCACTATGGCTCCGTCACAGCGATAAGAAGCATCTCTTGTCATTACAATATTGACTCGGTCTTTCAAAGGCTTTTGATTCGGAAAACTTTCCAAAGTCTTTCTTCCCATGACTACAACCTTTCCCAAGGTGGTAGCTCTGAAAAACTTCATATCTGCAGGAATGCTCACCAAAAGTTTGCCGTTCATTCCAATGCCCCAATTTTTGTCAACTGCCGCGATTGCTTTCATCTTGTTTCATCCTCTTTCTTCTTATATATATGTCCTGCCCCGATTTATACCGCAATGGGAATATTTTTCACCTGAGGGCCGGTTTCATAATCTTCCAATTTAATATCCGCATCGGTAAACTCATAGAAATCTTTGATTTCAGGATTTAACCAAAACTTCGGTGCGGGATACTGAGGTCTGGAAATTAACTCTTTAATAATGTCCACATGGCGGTCGTAAATATGGGCATCCGCAATCACGTGAACAAATTCACCGGGAACCATATCGCAAACCTGTGCCAACATATACACCAAAACGGAGTACTGACATACATTCCAGTTGTTGGCTGCCAAAATATCTTGAGAACGCTGATTCAAAATGGCATTTAACACCAGCTTGTCATTTCCCGGCTCACTGGTAACATTAAAGGTCATGCTGTAAGCGCAGGGATAAAGGTGCATATCCTCCAAATCCTGATGAACGTAAATATTGGTCATAATACGTCGGCTGAAAGGATTATTTTTCAAATCGTAAATCACGCGGTCCACCTGATCCATAAAGTAACCGGTTTCATCTTTTTCAAAGCGGGAAATCTTATCCTCTCCAAAGGCATGAATCAGTCCCTCTTCGGTAATATCTTTATAGTGATGCTTTACTGCCATCTGATAACCATAGGCTTTTCCGATGGAACCTTCATCGTCTGCCCACTCATCCCAAACAGTGGATTTCAAATCATGGATGTTGTTGGACTTTTTCTGCCAAATCCAAAGCATCTCATTGGTAGCAGATTTCACTGCTGTCTTTCGAAGGGTAATGGCAGGGAATTCTTCTCTTAAATTGTAGCGATTCACCACACCAAACTGCTTAATGGTATAAGCACTGGAACCGTCTTCCCAATGAGGACGCACCTTTTCTCCTTCGGTGCTGGTTCCGTGATCAATAATGTCCTGACACATTTTTACAAAAATCTCATCTGCTTTACTCATTTGACGCCTCCAAATTATAATTTCTTACCCGCAGCCTGCATAACTTCCTTGCATCTGGGATCGGTAATAATTGATTCGATATTTTTTGAAATATCAATGGCACGCATGTTATCGGAAACCAATACGCCCATGCTCCAAATCAGTTCGTAATCCTCCACATCCAAAGACTTTGTCATTGCCTGGGAAACAAAATCACGAATTACGTCTTCAGAATTCTGAAGGTTTTCGATGCCTCCGTTGGGGCCACCTGCCATAATGGACTGAATAATGGTGGCGATGCCTTTAAACTCTTCCTGAGAAATGGTTCTCTTTAACTTTTCTCTGGCACCGGATTTGTCAAAACACAAAAATGCGCTGTAGTTATAATCCACATTGTTTTCTACTGCTTCTTTTAAAAGCCAAGCCTTTATTAAAGAAGTCTTGGGCTCAATCATCTGTACCGCATGAATTCGTCCCCAACCGTGAACTCTTCTTCCGGCTTCCATAATCTCCGTATCTCCGTTTTCCCAACCTTTCATTATATAGTAACAAAACAAAGAAAACTCATCGGACAACGCCATGAAACGAATCAGATTTTTTACATCTTCTTCCTGTACCTGGAAAAGTTCCTGAAGCTCAATACCAAACTTTACCACTTCTCTGTCATCAGACTCGGTAATGGCATGAATGGAATATTCATAAATAGCTTCCGCATCCAACTCATCAGCATGGGTGGGCACATAGGTCTGAAAGGTATCAATCAAAGCCAAAGCGCCATATTCTTCTCCCAAACGGGAAAGCATTAAATCAATGGTCTTGTAGGTTTCTTCATTTGCGCCGGGACGAAGCTGAGAAAGGGCTGCTCCAATACGAAGTGCTGCATCCGGTGCAATGTCCTTTTCTCCAACATGGTACAAAAAGACACCATCCTTTGCTCCATCTGCCCAAGGAAGTCCTTTTTCTTCCAGCTTAGGAAGGGTAAAGCCCTCTTCCAAATGATCATCATCTACCAGATGCTGATTCATATATTCAAAAATTGACATTATGATTCTCCTTCTGTTTCTTCCCTACGAAGTTTTTTCTCTTTGATTTTGTATTTGATAAAGAAATCCATAAACAGTAAAATACCTACACCGATAATGGATAACAAATCCTGCAGCGGCGTGCTGTCAGAAATGATCATGTGACGAGATACTACAAAGACAAGTACCTCGATGACATTGGACGCATTGGGTTTACAAAGCATCTTGATAAACTCAATGGCAATAATAACTACAAATATCTCCTGTAAAAAGGTCATCAAAGAATCGGTACCCGGTGTAGCGAATACATCCATCATTGTGGGAATTGCACGAAGGGTGACCAATACAATGGCGATTAGGGTCAACACCGCCACGACAAATTCGATAACATCGCAAGCTACTTTCACATAGCCCCTTACTTTTTCAAGCATATTTCATCCTCCAAATTATGAAGAAAAATTGACAGTAGTCAATTTTCTCCCTTTTAACCCTTTTATTATATATGATTTAGGGTGTCAATGCACCAAAATAAAGGTAAAAATATGGCTTTGAAAAAAAAATTTAAATTTTTTGAAATTTCCTCTTGCAAAATTCTTCAAAGTAGTGCATTATATACAGGTGCTGTTTTTGAGGCACACATGAAATCGGCGCGTGGCTCAGTTTGGTAGAGCACTACGTTAGGGACGTAGGGGCCGCAGGTTCAAATCCTGTCGCGCCGATTATATTAAAAAAATGACATCCAATTGGATGTCATTTTTTTATACTTATTTTTAACTGTAATAATCAATTACCTGAATGGCAATTTCCCGGCGACTCACCCGTTGGTTCATGGCGTTCTTTTCAATGTAGCGATGAGCATCCTCTTCACTCATTCGTTCCTTTTCCACCAAAAGACATTTCGCTCTGGAAATATCCTTTTGCTCCTGAAGCTTTTTCTTAAGCTTCTTTACTTCGTTTTGAGCAATCTGCAAACGTTTGGATGTAACCTTCGTAAGTTTCAAAGCACTCCAAAACATTTTTTTACTGATTGGCTTTTCCAAAGTAATAACGCCAAAGTCCTCTACCTTTTCCGCTATACTTTCATAAAAATCCGTTTTTACAAAAAGTATTACTTGACAGATATTTTTTTCTGCAATATCCATAGCCAGATTTTCCGCATAGGAACCTAGAAGGGGTGTATTTATGACACAGACGTCAAACTCCCGCTCTGCCAGCACCCGCTTTCCCTGTTCACCATTTTGCACCACAGTAAAATTGGAAAATCCGTACTGCTTCAAAAAATCCTGAAAGAAGGAAGCTGCTTTTGGAGAATCGCTGATAATTAAAGCGTTTTCCATATTAATCCTCCAAAAGTTTTCGAATAAAGATGTCTGCGATTTCCTTACGGGAATCTGCCTGTACAAACTCACTGTTTCTAGCACAGGAAATAGCCTCTTCCAAAGACAAAGGCAAGGTATCGTACGCTCCTTCCATTTCATTAAAGTCGTGACGTATATTTCGCTCCTGAGCCGGAGGCAAGGTCTCTTTGTTTCGTACTCCTTCCAAGCCTGCCTGCATTACAAAAGAAAAGGCAAGGTAGGGATTGATACTGGAATCCGGTGAACGAAGCACAAAAGCCACCTGTTTTCCACGGTTTTCCACCACACGTAACAGTCTGGAGGAATTCTGCTTTGACCAGGTAATAAACTTAGGGGCTTCATTTTCACCAAATCTTTGGTAAGACTCCTCCTGAGAATTCAAAAATACCGTAATATCTCTCATACGGTTCAAAATACCAGCCAAGAATCCTTCATAGATTTCCGGATGTTCTTCGGAAATATCCACACCACCACGGTTTAACGTAATGTAAAGATGAAGTCCGTTTCCGCTTTTTCCTTTTAAAGGCTTCGCTGCAAAGGAAGCACATACGCCGTTTCTGGCTGCAATATTGGAAACAACATTCTTATAGGTAATAAAATTGTCCGCGCTCTTTAGGGCATCAGCTGCCTTAAAGTCAATCTCGTTTTGTCCCGGTCCTGCTTCATGATAGGAAGCCTGGGGCTGAATCCCCATTTCTTCCAAGCAAAGACAAATTTCACGTCGAATATTTTCTCCCCGATCCAAGGGAGCCACATCAAGATATGCTCCGTTGTCCCAAGGAATATTGGTGGGATTTCCCTCCTCATCGGTCTTAAACAAATAAAACTCACTCTTCAAACCGATGCGGCAGGAAAATCCTTCCTTTTTACATTCCGCGATCGTATCTTTTAACAGCTTTCTGGCACCGTACATATAGGATTCGCCATTGGAAAGAACCACATCACAATAGAAACGAATTACGCAACCCTGCTGGGGACGCCAAGGCAAAACAGATAAAGTGGAAGGATCCGGTTTCAAAAACAAATCTCCCGCTTCTCCTCCTTCATAACCGTCCACATCACAATAATCAAAGGCAATGCCTTCGTATAATGCCTGCTCCAATTCATAAGGCATAATGGAAATATTTTTATGATTTCCGAAAATATCGCAGAAGGCTAGACGGATAAATTTCACGTCATTTTCTTCCACAAATTCCAATGCTTCTTCGATTGTGTAACTCATAGGTTCTCCTTTTTTTGTTTCATTTTTACAAGCTCCGCTTCAAATTATATATCAAAATTTTACAAGTTGGTATAACCCATTAAAAATTCATCCACTTCTCTGGCACAATCTCTTCCCTGACGGATGGCTTTTACCACCAAAGACTGACCGGTGTGCATATCTCCGGCTACAAAGACCTTTTCTTTACTTGTCAAAAAGTGTTCCGGTTTTGTAGCAACATTGCTTCTGGCATCACATTCCACTCCAAAATCCTTGGTCACATATGCCTCTGAGCCTAAGAATCCGGCTGCAATCAAAGCCAACTGACAAGGTACTTTTCTCTGGGAATTTTCCACTTCTACCATGTCATAGCGTCCGGTCTTTTCGTTGAATTTCCGTTCCAAAGAAACCAAAATCGCTGCGGTAAGATTTCCTTTTTTATCTTTTACAAATTCTTTTACTGTAGTGGTATAGACTCTGGGATCCTCTCCAAAACGATCCATAGACTCCTGCTGGCCGTAATCCGTCTTTTTTACCAAAGGCCATAGGGGCCAAGGATTAGAGGGCAAACGCTCCTGGGAAGGCTGGGGCATCATTTCCAGCTGTACCATAGACTTGCAACCATGACGAATACAGGTGCCAACACAGTCATTTCCTGTATCACCGCCACCGATGACAATTACATCCTTGTCCTTTGCAGAGATATAGCTGCCTTCTTTTAACTCTCCAGCTTCGTTTAATCCAAAATCCAAAAGACTTTTTGTGGTAGAGGTCAAAAAGTCCACTGCAAAGTAAACTCCCTTTGCATCTCTTCCTTCCACAGGCAAATCTCTGGGGTTTGAGGCACCGCATGCCAAAACCACAGCATCAAAGTTTTTCAGTAATTCCTTGGAAGAGATATCTTTTCCCACGTTTACGCCGGTACGAAATACTACCCCTTCCTCTTCCATTACTTTAATCTTTCGATCAATAATGTGCTTTTCCAGTTTCATATTGGGAATGCCATAGCGAAGCAATCCACCCACCCGGTCATTTCGTTCAAATACGGTAACGAGATGACCACGGAAGTTTAACTGGTCTGCTACAGCCAAACCTGCAGGACCGGAACCGATTACCGCTACAGTTTTTCCTGTACGAACCTTTGGAGGTTTTGCATCGGCATAGCCGTGTTCATAGGCATATTCAATAATCGTCTTTTCGTTTTCCTTGGTGGAAACGGGCTGGGTGTTTATATCACAAGTACATGCCTTTTCACACAGTGCCGGACAAACCCTAGATGTAAACTCCGGGAAATTAGAGGTCTTTTTCAATCGCTCATAAGCCTCCTTTAGATTTCCACGGTACAATAAATCATTCCACTCCGGAATTAAATTGTTCAAAGGACAACCACTTGTCATCCCGTTCATATTCTGACCATACTGGCAAAAAGGAACGCCACAATCCATACATCTGGCAGCCTGTACCTGTTGTTCCTCTAGGGTCAGTGAAATATGAAACTCATTAAAATTTTTACTTCTTTTCTTTGGAGTAAGTTCTTTTGATTCTTTTCTTTCATACTCCATAAAGCCTGTTGCTTTTCCCATAAATTGCTCCTTATCGCCTTAGTTTTTTGTCAAAGATGCAAACGCTTCAAACTCTGCCTGTTCATGAGACAGTCCCTTTTCCTCAAGGGATACAATGGTCATCATGACGCGTTTGTAATCATGAGGAATGATCTTTTTAAACATGGGCAGATAATCGGTGAAGTTGTCCAGTATCTTTTGTCCCTTCTTGGAACCGGTAGCCAAAACATGCTGTTCCAACATCTCTTTTAATTCCAAAACGTCATACTTATCTGTTACCATTTCCAAAGAAACCATGGACTTGTTTACCTTTTTATAAAGATTTTGTTCTTCATCCAATACGTAGGCAATTCCACCACTCATACCGGCAGCAAAATTCTTTCCTACCTCGCCTAAGATGGCAACTCTTCCTCCGGTCATATATTCACAACCATGATCACCGCAGCCTTCTACCACTGCAACTGCTCCGGAATTTCGAACAGCAAACCGCTCCCCGGCCACACCGGAAATATAAGCGGTACCGGAGGTTGCACCGTAAAGTGCCACGTTACCGATAATGATATTTTCATCGGCGGCATAGGTAGCTTTTTTCGAAGGGTATACCACAAGCTTTCCTCCTGAAAGGCCCTTTCCGAAATAGTCATTGGAATCTCCCTCCAAGGAAATGGTAAGTCCCTTTGGAATAAAGGCTCCGAAACTTTGTCCTCCGGCTCCTTCACATTCCACACGATAGCTATCTTCTTTTAGAGAAGTTCCATATTCTTTTGTAAGCCAAGAACCCAGCAAGGTACCAAAGGCACGGTTAATGTTGGTTACTTTTGTTTTTACCAAAGGATTCTTTTTGATTTCCTTTAAAAGTACTTTTTCATCCAAAGTATCTTCTAACTTAAAGTCATATACATCCTTTTTATTATAGGAAATCTTTTGTTCCTTCATCTGCGCTTTATGATCAGTAGCCTGATATAAAATAGGATCCAGATTCAAATTCAAATCCGCTTCTTTTAGCACATCTTTGCGAATTTCTAACAAGTCGCTTCGTCCCACCAATTCATCCACGCTCTTGATTCCAAGATTTGCCATATATTCTCGCAAATCCTCAGCAATAAAACGCATGAAGTTTACGATGTACTCCGGCTTTCCTGCAAAACGCTTGCGAAGTTCAGGATTTTGGGTAGCCACACCTACAGGACAGGTATCCTTGTTACAAACACGCATCATAACGCATCCCATAGTAACAAGAGGTGCCGTAGCAAATCCAAATTCTTCCGCACCTAACATACAAGCAACAGCAACATCTCGTCCGGTTAAAAGCTTTCCGTCAGTTTCAATTACCACCTTGTTACGAAGGCCGTTTTGAATCAACGTCTGGTGTGTTTCCGCCAAACCGATTTCCCAAGGCATTCCCGCATTATGAATGGAAGTTAAAGGAGCTGCTCCTGTACCACCGTCATAACCGGAAATCAAAATCACCTGGGCACCGGCTTTTGCCACACCGCTGGCAACAGTACCTACTCCCGCTTCTGATACCAGTTTTACGGAAATTCTTGCATCCTTATTGGCACTCTTTAAATCGTAAATCAGCTGAGCCAAATCCTCGATGGAATAAATATCGTGATGAGGTGGAGGAGAAATCAAAGATACTCCCGGAGTGGAAAGTCTGGTCTTTGCAATCCAAGGATATACCTTTTTACCGGGTAAGTGTCCACCTTCACCGGGCTTTGCTCCCTGAGCCATTTTAATCTGAATCTCATCTGCGGAAACTAAATATTCACTGGTTACACCAAATCGAGCAGATGCCACCTGTTTAATGGCGGAACAACGATTTACCTTACTTCCCTTAGAAAGAAGACGATCCTTGTCCTCACCACCTTCACCGGAATTGGATTTTCCATGAAGCATATTCATGGCAATCGCCATGGTTTCGTGGGCTTCCTTTGAAATAGAACCATAACTCATGGCACCGGTCTTAAAACGTTTTACAATGGAGTCCACGCTTTCCACTTCTTCCAAAGGAATAGGCTTTTTCGCATACTTTAATTGGAAGAGTCCACGAAGATTCATTACCTTATCTTCTTTGTTTACCAAATTGGTATACTTCTTAAAGGTCTCGTAATCTCCTGTCTTGGTAGAATGCTGAAGCAAATGAATTACTTCGGGATTGTACAAATGCTCCTCTTTTCCGCTTCTGAATTTATGTACACCCATGGAATCCAAGGTAATATCTTCCCCAAGTTCCAAGGGATCAAAGGCTTTATCATGGAGGTATTCCACATCATTTTGAATGTCGGACAAGGTCTTTCCGCCGATACGGGAAATACATCCGGTAAAATATTTCTCAATTACACCTTCACTGATTCCCACTGCTTCAAAAATCTTTGCACCCTGGTAAGACTGAATGGTGGAGATTCCCATCTTAGAACCGATTTTAATGATTCCATTGATAACAGCTTCATTGTAATCATCCACTGCAGCATAGTAATCCTTGTGCAAAAGGCCTTCATCAATAAGCTGACGAATACTTTCCTGAGCCAAATAAGGATTGATGGCAGATGCACCGAATCCCAAAAGGGTGGCAAAATGATGAACGCTTCTAGGCTCACCACTTTCCAAAATCAGAGACAGCTGAGTACGCTTTCTGGTGCGAACCAAATGCTGCTGCAAAGCGGATACCGCCAAAAGTGACGGAATGGCCACATGGTTTTCATCCACTCCCCTATCAGAAAGAATAATGATATTTGCCCGGTCGCGATAAGCACGGTCCGCTTCTACACAAAGATGTTCAATGGCCTTTTCCAAAGAAGTATTCTTATAATAGGTAATGGGAATGGTCACTACAGAAAACCCCTCGGCCTTCATATTCTTAATCTTCAACAAATCCGTATTGGTCAAAATGGGATTATTTATACGAAGAAGTCGGCAATTTTTTTCCTTTTCCTTTAACACATTTCCCGCTGAACCTAAAAAGATGGTGGTGGATGTTACCACTTTTTCACGAATGCTGTCGATAGGTGGATTGGTTACCTGGGCAAACAACTGCTTAAAGTAATCAAACAAAGGTCGATGCATTTTGGAAAGCACTGCTAAAGGGGTATCCACACCCATTGCTCCAATACTCTCTCCACCGGTTTCCGCCATGGGAAGGATGGTTTCTCTTACATCTTCATAGGTATAACCAAAAGCCTTTTGCAAACGGGTACGTTCTTTTTCCTCATAATAAGGAACGGATACGTTGGGTATTTTCAAATCATGCAAGTAGTTTAAATTCTGAGATAACCACTGTCCGTAAGGTGCTTTGGTGGAATAGTATTTTTTTATTTCCTCGTCGGAGTAAAGTCGTCCTTCTTTGGTATTTACCAAAAGCATTTTTCCCGGCATTAATCTCTGCTTGGAAACAATATTGCTTTCATCCACAGGAAGCACTCCTACTTCGGAAGAAAGAATCAAATAGTCATCCTTTGTTACATAGTATCTGGAAGGGCGAAGTCCGTTTCGATCCAACACAGCTCCCATTACATCACCGTCAGAAAACAGGATGGATGCAGGTCCGTCCCAAGGTTCCATCATAGTGGCATAATACTGGTAAAAATCTTTTTTCTCCTGACTCATAGCCTTGTTGTGACACCAAGGCTCTGGAATCGTAATCATTACCGCAAGGGGAAGAGGCATTCCGTTCATTACCAAAAATTCTAAGGTGTTATCCAACATTGCGGAATCGGAACCGTTGGTATTTACCACTGGCGTGATTTTTGCCATTTCATCTTCCAGATAATCAGATACCATGGTTTCCTCTCGGGATAACATCTTATCCGCATTTCCCTTAATGGTATTAATCTCACCGTTATGAACGATGAATCTGTTGGGATGAGCTCTCTCCCAACTGGGATTTGTATTGGTGGAAAATCTAGAGTGTACCAAAGCAATGGCAGACTTGTAAGCCTCATTTTCCAAATCCAAAAAGAAGGCTCTCAACTGATTCACCAAAAACATTCCCTTATATACAATGGTTTTTGAAGAAAATGAAACTACATAGGTATGATCTTCGCAAGTCTGTTCAAACACACGACGAACCACATAGAGTTTCCGCTCAAAATCCAAACCTTTTTCCACATTTTTCGGTCGTTTTACAAAGGCCTGCATAATACAAGGCATGCAATCCTTTGCAAGTTTTCCTAAAATCTCAGGTTTTACCGGAACTTCTCTCCATCCGATAAACTCTAAGTTTTCCTTTTCCACCGTGATTTCAAACATACGCTTAGCACGGCTGCGACGGGATTCCTTCGTAGGCAAAAACATCATTGCCACACCGTAATCCCCTTCTTCACCCAAAGAGACTTTTTCATTTACCTTGGGGTTTTTGATTTCTTCCGAAACCGCCGAAAAGAAGTCGTGAGAAATCTGAAGTAAAATCCCCACACCATCACCGGTTTCTCCACTTGCGTCTTTTCCCGCACGATGCTCCAGATTCTCCACAATGGAAAGGGCATCGGAAACAGTCTTATGGGTCTTTACGCCTTTGATACTGACAATGGCACCAATACCGCAATTGTCATGTTCAAAACTTTCATCATACAATCCATTTTTTGTCATTTCTTTTTCCTGCTTTCCTTTTTTCACATATCGACGACGTGTAAAAAAGGCTTTTACACGCAAAAAAAGGGATTCCAAGTAAGCCTAAGCTTTCTTGAAATCCCCATTGATTTCGATACATATAAATTTCGTGCTTTAATGCACTGAACTTATATTACCATGAAATCAATATTTGTCAACCCTTACTCTACATCCTGTAAGGCATCAAATCCTTCCTCGCCGGTTCGGATTTTAATTACATTTTCTACATTGTAGATAAAGATCTTTCCATCCCCAATATGTCCGGTGTAAAGAGTTTTCTTAGCAACTTCAATCACCTTTCTTACCGGTACGGCACATACAACTACGTCAATACGGATTTTCGGAAGTAAAGTAGGTTCCAATTCAACTCCACGATAGTATTCCGGCTGACCTTTTTGAGCTCCGCAACCCATTACATGGGAAACTGTCATACCTGTAATTCCAAGGGAAATCAAAGCATTCTTTAAGCGCTCCAGATTTCTTTCTCGACAGAGAATCTCGATCTTTGTCATCTTCGGTGAACCCTTTTCCATGGTCACTTCGTCTACGTTTGGTGCAACTTTTACTTCTACTGCACTCTCTTCAGAAGCAAGTTCCAAATCCCCAAGATCAATATCGGTCATTCCTTCTAAGTACTCAGCACCATAGGAGTTCTGAATTTCAAAGTCAGCATATGCACTGGGAAGACCATGTTCCATCTGATCCAAACCTGTAATTTCTTCTTCAGCGGTAGCACGAAGACCAACCACTTTTTTAATAATTGAGAAGGTAATGTAAATCGTAACTGCGGTATAAGCTGCGGTAGCGCACATTCCCAACAACTGAACACCTAAAAGTTTCAATCCTCCACCGTAGAAAAGACCAAGCATGGGATTTCCATCTCCATCTGCAAGAGCATACATAGGAGTGGTATCTGTTGCAAAAAGACCAACAGCAAGTGTTCCCCAAATACCATTTACCATATGTACGGCAACAGCACCAACAGGGTCGTCCACGTAGAGCTTGTGATCTAAGAACCAAACACCGAATACTACCAAAATACCGGATACGGCACCAATAATAATTGCACCAAAGGCATCTACTACATCACAGGGAGCAGTAATGGCTACAAGACCTGCCAGGGAAGCATTTAAACACATGGAAACATCCGGCTTACCATAACGAATCCAAGTAAAAATCATACATACTACTGTTGCAACTGCAGGTGCAATCGTGGTGGTTACAAAAATGGAGCTCAACTGATCCAAGCTTGTTGCTGCGGCTCCGTTGAATCCGTACCAACCTAACCAAAGGATGAATACACCAAGGGCACCTAAAGGAATGTTGTGTCCGGGGAAGGCATTTACTTTTGCTACCTTTCCATCTTTGTCTTTTACAAACTTACCAATACGGGGTCCAAGCATAGCTGCACCGATTAAAGCACAGATACCACCTACCATATGAATACAGTTGGAACCGGCAAAATCATGGAATCCCATCTGCGACAACCAACCGCCGCCCCAGGTCCAATGTGCTTCAATGGGATAAATAATACCGGAAATTACTGCGGAATAAATGCAGTAAGATAAGAACTTTGTTCTTTCTGCCATCGCTCCGGAAACAATGGTAGCTGTGGTGGCACAAAATACCAAGTTGAAAATAAAGTTTGACCAATCAAAACTTGAATAATCCGAAAAAATACTTAAGTTCGGTATACCAATCAATCCAAAAAAAGCATCTTCTCCTAAAAACAATCCGAAACCTATTAGAATAAACATCACGGTTCCGATACAGAAATCCATTAAGTTTTTCATAATAATGTTTCCTGCATTTTTTGCTCTGGCAAATCCTGCTTCTACCATGGCAAATCCTGCCTGCATCCAAAATACCAAAGCTGCGCCGATTAAAAACCAAACGCCGTACACCTCTTGGGTGACATAACTGATTACATCTTGAGACATAATATTCTCCTCCTCGCATTTTTTATATACAAAAAGCGTGTATTCCTTTTCAGAAATACACGCCTTTGTGTCTCATTAAGTTTTAAAATTATCTTACAGAATAAAGCATCTGACCATAAGTAGGATAAGGCCAAATATCTAAGGGAACGATGGTTTCCATTTCATCCACTACTTCTCTTACGCTATGCATAGATTCCTCAATCACTTCTCTATGATAAGTAGCAAGTTCACAAACATCTGTCATAGCATCTTCCTTTGCCATATCTTCGTTTAGCTTTTCCAAACGGGATGACAGTTCAGAAACCAAGTATGACATGCGTCCCAACAAAGCTTCTTCTGCATCGGTGGAAACCTTTGCACCGGATGCCTTCTTTGCCACTACCAAATCTGCCAAACGGTTTTCATAGGTAAGAGCAGCTCCCATAATATTTCTTCTTGCCATCATAGCAAGAGTCTGAGCCTCAATGTTAATGGTCTTATAGTAGTTTTCAAAAAGGATTTCCTGACGGGCCAAGATTTCCGTCTTAGTATAAACCTGGTTCTTAATGAAAACTTCCATATTCTTTTCTTCAGAGAACTGAGCCAAAGCTTCCGGAGTGCTCTTTAAGTTCAAAAGACCTCTCTTTTCTGCTTCTTTCACCCATTCCTCGCCATAGCCGTTTCCGTTAAACAAAATTCTCTTGTGAGCTTTGATTTCCTCACGAATCAAATCGGAAAGTGCCTGATCAAAGTCATCTGCTTTTTCCAAAACCTCTGCGTACTCGCTTAAAGCCTGAGCAACAATGGTATTTAATACGATGTTGCATCCTGCAATGGAATCTTCCGAACCAACGGAACGGAACTCAAACTTGTTTCCGGTAAAGGCAAAAGGTGAAGTACGGTTACGATCGGTTTTGTCCTTTGGAATATGGGGCAATACCGCAGCACCGATGGACATTAATTTCTTTTCTTTATCGTGATAATCCAAGCCATTTTCAATGGAATTTAATACGTCTTCCAATTCCTCGCCAACAAATACAGACATAATTGCCGGAGGAGCTTCATTGGCACCTAAGCGGTGATCATTTCCGGCACTGGCAACAGACATACGAAGCAATCCCTGATACTCATCTACTGCTTTAATGACAGCAACCAGAAACAGTAGAAACTGTGCGTTTTGGGAAGGCGTTGCACCTGGCTCTAAAAGATTTACTCCGGTGTCTGTTGAAATAGACCAGTTGTTATGCTTACCGCTTCCGTTTACGCCAGCGAAAGGTTTTTCATGAAGTAAGCATGCCATATGATGTCTCGTTGCTACTGTTTTCATAAGTTCCATGGTCAACTGGTTGTGGTCCGTTGCAACATTTGTGGTGGTGTAAACCGGTGCCAACTCATGCTGAGCAGGAGCCACTTCGTTGTGCTCGGTCTTTGCATAGATTCCAAGCTTCCACAATTCCTCATCAAGATCTTTCATATAAGCCGCAACACGAGGTTTGAT
Source organism: Lachnospiraceae bacterium (assembly GCA_024694625.1). Lineage (GTDB taxonomy): Bacteria > Bacillota > Clostridia > Lachnospirales > Lachnospiraceae > JAILEN01. The sequence continues at coordinate 39,375 of JAILJP010000082.1, forward strand.
TTTTCCGAAATAATGATCGTCTAATTCCTGTCCCTTGGGCGGTCTGGAACCAAACAATGTTCTTCCGGTATACATCAAATCAGGTCTTTTTTTGTACACATCCAGGTCAATCAAGAAGTATTCCTGCTCCGGTCCTACTGTGGTGAGAACGCGCTTTGCGTCAGTATTTCCAAAGAGTCTCAAAACACGAATGGCCTGTTTGTCCAATGCCTGCATTGAGCGAAGCAAAGGAGTCTTTTTATCTAAAGCCTCACCACTATATGAGCAAAAAGCGGTGGGAATGCAAAGACAATCATCTTTAATAAAAGCATAACTGGTAGGATCCCAAGCTGTATATCCTCTGGCTTCAAAAGTTGCACGAAGACCACCTGAAGGGAAGGAAGAAGCATCCGGCTCTCCTTTTACCAGTTCTTTTCCTGAAAATTCCATAATGACTCTTCCGCCGGTTTCCGGAGAAATAAAGCTGTCATGCTTTTCTGCGGTTACACCTGTCATAGGCTGGAACCAATGGGTGAAATGTGTAGCTCCGTTTTCTGTGGCCCAATCCTTCATCGCTTCTGCTACCACATTGGCCAAATCCAACTGCAAATGCATACCATCTTCAATGGTTTTCTGCAGTGCCTTGTAAATATCTTTCGGCAGTCTTTTTTTCATTACATCATCGTTAAATACTTTGCTGCCAAACATTTCAGGTACGTTTGTCATAATCTCTTTCCTCCAATTCTTTACTGATTGTTTCTTTTCTTTCAAACTGTTGTTTTAACTTTTTTCTTTTTTGAAATATTTATTTTCCGCTAAGTCCATAGTTTTTCAGTACTCTTGCGGAAGGATCATCTACATCACAGTTTTCCCAGTTTTTATTAGGCATCCAAAAATCTTTAATCATCTCAGCCTGACCGGGATAGTATTTTTCAAAAAGTTCTCGATACAAAAGGCTTTCTTTTGTAAAGGGTGGAACGTATTTATATTTTTTACATCCTGCCTCAAATTCCTCATCGGAATAATACGACTGGGCATATTCTTTTATGTAGTCCACCATGGAATGTCCCACTGCATCGGAAAAGGCTGCTTTTTCTCGGAACAAAATATCCGTAGGCAAATAATCAAAACCTTCAAAGGCATGTCGCAAAAGATATTTTCCTTTGTTGTAGGTGTTCATCTTCAACTTTGGATGAATGGCCATAACGTAGGAAACAAAGTCCAAATCTCCGAAGGGAACTCTGGCTTCCATACTGTGGGTGGAAATGCATCGGTCCGCCCGAAGCACATCATACATGTAAAGTTCTCTTAAACGCTTTTCCGCTTCCTTTTGAAACTCTTCTTCACAGGGAGCAAAATCCGTATATTTGTATCCGAAAATCTCATCGGAAATCTCTCCTGTTAAAAGCACGCGAATGTCGGTTTGTTTTCGAATCTCTTTGCAAATTAAATACATTCCCATGCTGGCTCGAATGGTTGTGATATCAAAGGTTCCAAGAGAAGCAATTACTTCCTCCAAGGAATCTAACACCACCTCTTTGTTAATGATGATTTCGTGATGCTCACTTCCAATATAATCTGCAACTTCTTTTGCATATTTCAAATCGATGGCATCTTCATTCATTCCGATGGCAAAGGTTTTTATAGGTCGCTTCATTTGCTTTTGAGCAATGGCACAAACCAAGGAAGAATCCAAACCACCACTTAACAAAAATCCTACAGGTGCATCGGCATCCAATCGCTTTTCCACACCTTTGATCAGCTTCTTTCGAATCTCACCGCACACCGTTTCCAAGTCATCCTGTAAGTATTCCACACGCTTTGCCAAATCCCGGTAACAAATAAATTCGCCATTGAAATAATAATGTCCCGGAGGAAATGGCATTACCTTTTTGGAAATCCCCACAAGGTTTTTGGCTTCAGAAGCAAACATGATGTTTCCTTCTTCATCATAGGCATAAAACAAAGGTCTGATACCTATGGGATCTCTGGCTGCGATAAAGGTATCTTTTTTGCTGTCATAAATCACACAGGCAAATTCCGCATCCAGTCGCTGAAACATCTCCACTCCGTACTGCTCATACAGAGGTAACAAAATTTCACAGTCGCTTTCGCTAACAAATTCATACCCCTTGGCTTCCAATGCTTTTTTCTCTTTTCGAAAGCCATATATTTCCCCGTTGCAGATTACTTTGTTTCCACTTCGTTCAAAGGGCTGCATCCCCTCATCGGAAAGTCCCATAATGGAAAGTCGCTCAAACCCCATTAAACCGTCGCCGGCTTCTTCCACTCTCTGAGCATCCGGCCCACGGGATTGTGTTTGATTAAAATTGGCAACAAAAACCTCCGTTGAAATCGTCTGTTTTGTCATTGCCATAATGGAACACATTCCAATCACTCCTTTCGTCTGGACTTTTTATTGCAAAAGAAAAAGGCACCACAGAATATCTTCTGTGGCGCCTTTGCCATTTCGCTATCAAATTTATATGTCACATATTATTGGAACGTTAATTAATTGTCAAGAACTTTTTTTCAAAAATTTTTAAAAATTATTTTCGGTTCCGTTTTTCCTTTTTACAAAAAATGTGCACGAAGTTCCTCGGCGGATACCGGTGATAAGTAAGCAGGTGCAATATCAAATACGGTCTTTCCGCCAGTTACACCTTCTGCGTTTAAACGGCATACAGCTCTTGCATAAGCAGTCAAAACTGCACCGGTAAATTCCGGATTGGAATCCAAATCCAAACGATATTCAATGACATGTTTGTTTCCGTCAAAACCTGTTTCTCCGGTGTAGATTACGCTTCCACCATGGGGAAGTCCGCTGTGGTTTTTCTGTAATTCTTCAAGAGAAATAAAGTTTACAGTGGTGTCATAATCTGCAAAGTAATTTGGCATCTCTTTGATTTCTTTTTCAATACGAGCCTTGTCAGCACCCTCTTCCACTACAACATAGCACTCTCTGGTATGTTTTTCTCTGGTGGAAAGTGTAGGGTTTTCGCCACTGCGAACACGCTCCAATGCTTCCGGTACAGGAACGGTGTACTGTCTAGCATCCACTACGCCTTCAATACGACGAATAGCGTCAGAATGTCCCTGGCTAACGCCCTTGCCCCAGAAGGTATATGCTTCACCCTTAGGCAAAATAGAAGTAGCATATACACGGTTCAAAGAAAACATTCCCGGATCCCAACCACAGGAAATCAAACCAATCTTTCCTGCTTCTTTGGAAGCCTTGTCCACATTTGCAAAATGCTCGGGAATTCTTGCATGAGTGTCAAATGAGTCAATTACATTATAAAGTGCAGCGTACTTTGGAGTCATTTCCGGAAGGTCTGTGGCACTTCCTCCGCAGATTACCAATACGTCAATATCTTCTTTTCCTGTATCCAAATCAGCTGTGCTCTTTACTGTAGCATTGGATTTTACTTTTACAGATGCAGGATCTCTTCTGGTATAAATAGCCACAAGCTCCATATCTTCACTTAAAGTAACAGCCGCTTCCACGCCGCGACCTAAATTTCCGTATCCTAAAATACCTACTTTTATCATAAGTTCCTCCTAAACAAAAAATTACAATATACGTCAAATATTTCCGACGTATATTGTAATATTTCATTTTAAAAAAATAAAGTACATTCTTATATTTATTTGTATAAAATTAAAATTTATACAATTATTTTGTGATACTCAATATGCCAAAATCCGTCCCTTATCGGCTGGCGCCTCCGCCTCCAAAAGAGCCGCCTCCGCCAGAAAATCCACCACCGGAAAAACCGCCTCCGGAGAATCCTCCGCCATAGTATCCGCCTCTTCCGCCGTGGCCTCCACCACCGGGAGACAGAAGTCCTACTAAGATAAATATGGTGATAAACACCGCAAAAGCCAATCCAACGAAAACAGCAACAATGATTTGCATTCCCAAAGAATCGGGATTTTCCGCGTACTCAATCTCTGGATACTCTACATCAGCAAAGGTACCCACAGTTTCTTCTTTTCCATCGCCCCAACTTTTTTGTGTGGCAACAGAAGAAGGAACGGACTCGCCATACTCTTTGTAAACCTCTTCCAATACAACGGAAAACGTATTGGCTGCAGCACGATTCCATCTGCCGGAATCCTTGTCATTTACCGCGTATTTGTCCAAGATACGACCTGCCGCACCATCGGTGATTGCACCTTCCATACCTTCGCCAACTTCCAAGCGAACATGGGGATCTTCTTCATCGGTGAGAAACAACAAAAGGATACCATTATCCAGATCATCATCTCCGATTCCCCAATCATTCGCCAAGTCATGAGAGAACTCTTCAAATTCTTTTTCCTGGGTATTGGGAACCGTAACCACAACTACCTGAGCAGAGGTCTTTTTGTATAGACGCACCGCCTCATCATAGATGTAGCGCTCCGTGGTTTCATTTAAAACGCCACTGAAATCCTCTACGAAAAAGTAATCTGTATGAGGGATTTCCTTGTCCACTACGGTATAGCGATTACTAAAAAAGAAAAGGCAAGAAGCAATCAACCATACCACAAAGAAAACTCCGAGGGTTTGTTTAAAAACATCTCGTAGCTTGTTTTTTAATTTATTTTTTGTCATTCAAAACTAACCTCCGGTACATTCTGGGCAGAGTCTGATGCTTCAAAGAGTTCTGCTTTTTCAAATCCAAACATGTTGGCAAACAATACACCGGGGAATTTTTTAATGGCCTTGTTATAAGAAGCCACAGCCTCGTTGTAACTCTTTCTCGCATAGGAAATTCTGTTTTCCGTACCGGATAATTCATCCATCAAATCTACGTAAACCGTATCCGCTTTTAACTCCGGATAATCTTCTGCAATGGCAACCAATTTGCTAAGAGCAGTGGATACTTCATCATTGGCAGCGGACTTTTCAGACATGGAACCTGCAGCCAAAAGATTTTCTCTGGCCTTGGTTACTTCTGTAAACACTGTTGATTCATGATCAGTATATCCCTTTACGGTACTTACCAGATTGGGAATCAAATCCGCTCTTCTTTGTAACTGAGTGTCAATATTGGCAGCTTCCTCTTCCACCTTGGTCTCCTTGGAAACCAAAGAGTTGTAGCCTCCGATAAACGCCACAAGTAAAACCGCAACTACGGCAATTACCGCAATCCATTCTTTTTTCATATTATTTCCTCCATTTTCTCAAAGGTCCCCCTTTGGGTTTTATAATATCTTACAATACCACATAATCCGGTGCAACTCCCGTCACATCTGTTCTTAAGCGAAAGATACAGCCATCAAATTCTCCCGTCTGTCCAATGGCTGCAGAGGTGATATAAAGAGTTTTATAATCCTCGTCTCCAAAGCAACAGGAAGAAACCTGTGTTGCAGGAAGGAATATTTTTTCTAGGAGTTTTCCTGTTCGTCCATCTCTTTTTTCAATTCGATTTCCACCCCAGATAGCCACCCAAAGATTGTCGTCACTGTCAATGGTCATCCCATCCGGCACCCCATCTTCCACTTGAAAAAGAGGCTTGCCTCCGGAAATATCACCTAAACTTTGGTCATAGTCATAGGAAAAGACCATATGCTTTTCAGAATCCGAAAAAAAGAAGCGACTTTGATCTTTGCTCCATGCCATACCATTGGCCAGTTTTGTGTCCGAAATCCTGCAGTGAATGTTCCCTTTATGATGTAAAAAAAGACCGCCTTCCGGCCCATGTTCTTCATCCTTTACAATCGCTCCAACCCACAGGCGACCTGCTTTATCAGCCTTGGCATCATTGGATCTCCAATAGTCTTTGTAAACAGACCTCATATCCTGAAAGAGAGAAATCTCCCCCTCTTGAAATCCATAAAGCCCATCCTCCATGGCAAGCAAAAAGCCATCACTTTCTTTCAAGGGAACTGCTGCTCCAAGAAGCTGTCCCACATCGTAGGAATTCTTTTTTCCTTCTTTTAACGTCCACAATTTTTTCCCCACAATATCCACCCAGGAAAGTCTGTGAAATCTGGGATCGTAGTAGGGACCTTCTCCCAATGTATATCTTTCTTTGTCAAATACTTCTATGTCCGCCATAATTCCCCCTAAAAAAGACAGTAGTACCGTCCCTAAAAATTGCTTCCGTTCCAGCCCCAGTCTGATACGGGATGATATGTTACATACACCGCGTTGCCGGGAATTCCAAGTTTTTCCTCAAACAGTGCGCAAATTTGACCGGTTAGTTTGTCATAGGCTTCTGCAGGTGCATTTCCGTATAAGCTAACGGACACATAGGCACCCTTTTCCAATTTTTTTCCGCCTAACCACAAATCATAAGCATCATCAATTCCCACCATAAGATAGGTTTCTGTCTTATTCAAAGTGGTAATCAAACGACCCAATTCTGCTTTTAAATTTTCCTTTTCTTCTCCCGATACGGGAATGGTAATTTTTGAATCAATAAATGGCATAGTAATTCTCCTTTCCTTTTCCAAACCTTAGTGTTTAAGACATTTTTTCTTTAAAAAATGCCACCTCATCATCATTGATTTCTTTTGCTTCTTCTAAATTCATGTTTACATGACACACATGTCCCATGTATGTTTTCTCAGGAGTTCCGTAGCATTTCCACTTTGCCTCCACCCCTTTGGACTGTAAGAAGTCGCACATAGGCTTTGCATTTTCTTTCAGGAAATCATATTCAGAGGTCATAATATAGCAAGGGGGATAATTGGATGTGATATGTCCCAAAACATCATTCATTTCCCCGTATTTTTCAATATCATTCCCCATGTAATCCTTCATCAAATCTCTGGTGAATTTATTGAGCTTTTCCCCTTCTTTTTCAGGAAGGGAATACATTCCACAATTTAATCCAGCCCCTTTAATACAAAAGCCCTTTGGCACTTCAAAAGGGAAAAGTTTCGCATACTCTGCATTTGAATAAATGGCCATATACTGGCTGATCATCTGCGCTCCGGCAGAGTCACCTACCACAAAGACATTATCCAAATCCATGTGATACTCTTCGCCATTTTTCACCATCCACTGAAAAACCATGTTTGCTTCCGTAAGCTGGGTAGGATATTTATACTTTGGTGCCAAATGATAATTAAAGTTTACAAAAACAAATCCCTTGGACGCCATATAAGCTCCGTAGTGCTGATATATCTCCTTTGTACCGTAGACATATCCGCCTCCATGATAACTAACAATTACGGGAAGGGCATTTGCAGTTCCCTTTGGAAAATACACATCCAAATTGTTGTAAATATCATTGTTTCCGGCATAATTAATATTTCGAATGGCCTCTACATCCTCGGGAAAAACCAAATTCGCATCCCGCTTTTTATCGGATTTCCCCGCCAATAAACCAAACATAACCCCTGAAATTGACATTTTATCCTCCTTTATTAATAAAATGAGGACGGAAGAACCGTCCCTTATTCTGGCATTCCCAGATAATACCCCTGGAAAAGATCCGCGCCTAATATTTTCATTGTGTCAAACTCAGCCTCTGTTTCAATACCTTCGGCCACCACCCTCATGCCTCTTTCATGAAAGGTGTCTATCATTTCCTTTAACTGCGTTTGTCGAATCCTGTCCAAATCAATATCTTTCAATAATGTGCGATCGATTTTAACAATATCCGGTTTTGCAGCTTCTATTGCATCAAAGTTACTGATACCTGTTCCAAAATCATCAATTGCAATTAAATTATCATTTATGTCAGCAAACTCTCGCTTGGTCCTGGCAATCTCAACAGACAATTCCGGATACTCCAAGGTTTCCAACATCATTGCTGTTTTATCATCTCCAAAGTAATCAATATAAGCCTGCACTTCATCTCTGGTGAAAATCTGATTAGGGAAAGTATTTACGGATAGAATCTCCTTGTATCCCCGCATAAAATACGCCTGTGTAGCTCCAAATAGAGTAGCTACCTCCAGAATATGAAGTTTCTCTTCCTTTTGATACTTCTCTATCAACTCTGTTACATCCATATCCTGTGGTCGCATCAATGCTTCTCTGGCAAATACCGTCTTCCCATCAGGATAAAAAATAGACTGAAACACATAATTAATTTTTAATTCAGATAACGCATCCAAAATATCCTTGGACAATGGTAAATCGTCAAAATAAATCATATGAAAACTCACCTAATTTAATTGTGCAAAATTATTTGTACGACTTATTATATCAAATTATATAGAATATAGTCTATAGTTACATTTTTCTTAAATAACAACGGTGAAAATATTTAATCCAAAACTGTTTTGATATCTGGATTAAAGGCAGGGCAATCGAACAATCATCATCTAGACCCATATTACAGCGAAAAACACACTTT
>JAILJP010000017.1 GCA_024694625.1 Lachnospiraceae bacterium
CGAAGAAATCATTGACATGGACGCACACAGCGTTTCTGATATTATTTCTCGCGGTGGTACAATTTTGCAGACCGCACGTTGTTATGAATTCGTTGAACCTGCATATCAGAAGCAGGGTGCTGAGATTTGTAAAAAGCACGGCATTGACGGACTTGTAGTTATCGGAGGAGACGGATCCTTTAAGGGTGCTCAGAAGTTGGCAGCCAATGGTGTAAATACCATCGGTCTTCCCGGAACCATCGATTTGGATATTTCCTGTACGGAATACACCATCGGATTTGATACTGCAGTAAACACTGCTATGGAAGCCATCGATAAAGTCCGTGATACATCTACCTCTCATGAACGTTGTTCCATTATTGAGGTTATGGGACGTGGTGCCGGATATATCGCTCTTTGGTGCGGTATTGCCAATGGTGCAGAAGACGTTTTGTTACCTGAGAGATACAATTACGATGAGCAGGCCCTTGTAAATCATATTATTGAAGGCCGTAAAAAAGGAAAACAGCATCACATTATTATTAATGCTGAAGGTATTGGACATTCCACATCAATGGCTAAGCGTATTGAAGCTGCTACTGGTATTGAAACAAGAGCTACTATCTTGGGACACATGCAGCGTGGTGGTTCTCCTACATGTAAGGACCGTGTATATGCTTCAACCATGGGTGCTTTGGCAGTAGACCTTCTTTGCGAAGGAAAGACCAACCGTGTTGTAGGTTACGATCACGGTGAGTTTATTGATTTTGATATTGATGAAGCTCTTGCAATGAAGAAGGACTTGGATGAATATCAGGTTCGTATTTGTAAGGATTTGGGAAATTCATAAATACAATAAATACTAAGCGAGGCTGGAAGGTTCCTTCCAGTCTTTCTTTTTGTAAAGGAAAGAAAAGGCTATGATTGAAAGCGTATCCAATCCCGGTGTAAAACTGGTGTCCGGTCTTGTTACCAAAAGTAAAATAAGAAAAAAAGAAGGCTCCTTTGTAGTGGAAGGTCCAAGAATGGTATTTGAAACTCCAAGGGAACTTTTACAGCGCATTTACGTATGTGAGGAGTTTTCTCTTTCTGAAGAGGAAAAGGAAAAACTACAGGAGTACAAAGCTCAGGGCGTATTGGTGGAAGAGGTGACGCTGAAAGTCATGAAGGCAATGTCCGATACGGTAACGCCTCAGGGCATTCTTGCAGTTGTAAAGCAGCCTTTCTATGAGTTGGAGGATACTCTAAAGGATTGTCCTTATTTGCTGGTCTTAGAAAGAATTCAGGATCCCGGCAATCTGGGAACCATGTTTCGTACTGCAGAAGGTGCAGGCTGTACCGGCATTATTATGACGAAGGATACGGTGGATGTGTTTTCGCCAAAGGTGGTTCGCTCCACTATGGGAAGTTTGTATCGTATGCCTTTTTACATTACAGAGGATTTAGGAAATACGGTTTTGGCTTTGAAAGAAAAAGGTCTTCGATTCTATGCCGCTGCTTTAGATGGGGAAAAGACCTACGATGGTTTTGATTATACAAAGCCGGTGGGATTTCTCATCGGAAATGAAGGCAACGGCCTTTCAAAAGATGCCATGGATATGGCAGATGAAAAACTCATTATTCCCATGTCCGGAAAACTGGAGTCTTTAAACGCTGCAATGGCAGCAGGAATTTTGATGTACGAAGGCGCCAGACAACGAAGAAACCAATAATAAAAGGCTTATGAAATTATTTGAATAATAGGAAGAGCTTGTTTAAAATATAAGGAGATAATATGCGAATTTGGTTTAAAGAATGGAAAGACAATCACTTGCTTGCAGATTATGAAGTAACAGATGTCTCCGATGAAACCAGAACACATAAAATATTTCACGGATTGGAAGAGGCTTGTAATCATTTCGATTTGTCTGTTCCTATTTGGCTTGAGTCCACGGTGAGAGATTTTAAAAGAGGGGCAAAGGCCAGATTCTATCAAGACAATTTTGTAGATGAGATAGAATTTGATTATCTAGAGATTCATGTGATTGAGGAGGACTAAAATGGATCAGGTGGAGTATATTCATCAATGTAGCGGAGAGGGTGTAGATACCTGGAATTCTGCTATGTTATTGTATGGGGCTGCATTAAAAGAGTTGGAAACAAAGATTTCCATCTTAAATGAGGAATTTCAAAATACGCATCAGTATAACCCTATCGAATATGTAAAAAGTAGGGTGAAAAGCCCCGAAAGTATTATTAAAAAACTAAAACGCTACGGTTATGAAGACAGCATGGAAAACATGGTTACCTATTGTAACGATATTGCAGGTCTTCGCATCGTTTGTTCTTTTACTTCCGACATTTATCGTATGGCGGATATGATTGGACGTCAAAATGATATTACCGTTATTTCCATTAAGGATTATATCCGCAGTCCAAAAGACAGTGGATACAAGAGTTACCACATGTTGGTGACAGTTCCCATTTTTTTGTCTGATAAGGTGGTAGATACCAAGGTGGAGATTCAGATTCGTACCATTGCCATGGACTTTTGGGCATCATTGGAACACAAGATTTATTACAAATTCGAAGGAAACGCACCGGACTATATCAGCAAGGATTTGCGTGAGTGTTCCGGTATAGTATCTATGTTGGATGCCAAGATGTTGTCATTGAATGAGGCCATTGCCGAGGCAAAGAGAGAAGATGAAAAAAAAGATATTTGATATCATTCAAATCGGTTCAAAGGATGACTTTGCTAGTGCGCTCTGTGATTACATTATTGTAATTTCCATTGCCTTAAACCTTATGGTATTGTATGTCAGTACTTTTGATCTAAGTGCACAGGTGCAGAGCATTCTCAGCAAAATCGAATTTTGTACCGTGATTATCTTTATAATTGAATACATTCTTCGGGTATGGACAGCGGATTATTTGTATCCAAAAGAGGGAGAAGTGACCGCCAGGCTAAAGTTTATGTTTTCTTTCTTTGGTATGGTGGATTTATTGTCCATCCTTCCCTACTTTTTGTTGATTTTACCTAGTGGAATGATTGCATTTCGTATTCTTAGAGTAATTCGAATTTTCCGTTTGTTTAAAATCAACGCCCAGTACGATGCCTTCAATGTCATTATGGATGTGCTGAAACAAAAGAAGGAACAGATTGTTTCTTCAATCTGCATTGTATTGATTATGATGCTTGCGGCATCGCTTTTGATGTATTCTGTGGAACATGAGGCTCAGCCTGATGTATTCCAAAATGCTTTTTCGGGTGTGTGGTGGTCAGTATCCACCCTTCTTACAGTAGGATATGGAGACGTATATCCCATTACCACCGTTGGAAAAATACTGGCGATTATCCTTTCCTTTTTTGGCGTCGGACTGGTGGCGATTCCTACCGGTATTATCAGCGCCGGTTTTGTGGAACAGTACACAAAGATGAAACCCTTGGATCAAATTTCCGATGGAAGTGATTTGCGCTTTATTATGATTTCTGTGGAAGAGGGACATCTCTGGGCAAATAAGTGTCTCGATGAAATTGTACTTCCTCCGGAACTGGTTGTGATGACCATAATTCGTCAGGGAGACATCATTATTCCCAAAGGGGCGACAAAGATTTTAGAAGATGATGAAGTTGTTTTGGGTGCTTTGGAATACCAGGATGATTTGGATATCAAGCTAAAAGAATTCGCCATTACGGAGGAACATCCCTGGAGAGGATATCATATCAGAGATATTAAGATTCCGGAGGATACCGTTGTGGTTTCCATATTGAGAAGAGGCGCATCCATTATTCCGAAGGGAAGCACCTTGGTACAAAAAGGCGATTTGGTAACGGTTTGTGAAAAAAGAATATAAAGAAAAAAACGGGGATGATTAATCCCCGTTTTTCCATGCCTCGAATTTTTCTAATACTGCATCATAGGTTTTTTGAGAAATCTCAGGGAGTTCTTTTCCCCAAGTTCCTGTGGCTTCTTCGAAGCCTTTTTTGAATGCCTCAAGCAGTGTTTCTGCTTTTGAGGTATCTCCTCCGCTAAGGGCTTTCGCAAAGTCCAAAATACGATCTGAGGTCTTTTCTACACCCCAATACCCGTCTTCTGCAATATCAGCCTGAGCTTGAGCTTTTGTCTCAGCATCAACCGTAAAATCTCCACTTGCTAAAAAACTCCACATATCATCGGCTTTTGCAAGGGTATTTCCCTGCTGGGAAATTGTCTTTTTTACGATGTTTAATAACTGATTGGTCTGAGCCTCAAGGTCAGCCTTCATCTGGGCTACAATTGCACTTCGATCGGTGGAGGATGTTTCTTTTTGAACTGTTTCTTCTGATTTTTCGTAGGTGGCAGCGGTTTCAGAAAACTTCGTCTTGTCCGTAGTATCTTTGCTGTCGGTAGACTTGGCTGCACTCTTGGTTATAGCAGATGTGGTGCTATAAACCGTCGCTACATTGTTGATAAAATTAATGTTCATAGGCTACCCTCCTTGGCATAAAAACATACGAGGTATGTAAAAAGGCTATCCGTATCCGTACCCATAGTATACCCTTTCTAATCTATATATCGGATGCTTGAAGTCCTCTCTTAATACCCTCTTTACGAAAAGTTACTACGAAAAATGGTAGGTCTTTCGACCGTCTTTTTTCGCCTGATATAAAGCTTCGTCTGCTTTTTCATATACTTCATCAAAACTTTTTTCTGATAGAGGAACAGAGGCTGCGTCTAAAAGCGCAATACCCATGGATAATGAAGTAATGCCGCCATAGCCATTTTCTTTTAAGTGTTCTTCAAAGGTATTCAGCATATGGGTGGCAAATGCTCCCAAAACCTCTTTATCCTTTTCTTTTTCTATAAAGATACAAAACTCATCTCCGCCCAGGCGTCCTGCGTAAAGGGTAGTATCCTTTATGTCAGTCATGCATTCACGAATGGTGCGGGCTGTAATCTTAATGGCGAGATCGCCGATTTTATGACCGTAGGTATCATTAACCTGTTTGAAATGATCCAAATCAATCATGAGAAAGGCGCCGTCTATATTCTTATTAAAACATGCTTTTACGCTTTCTTCAAACCATTTTCGGTTGTGAAGTCCGGACAGTGAATCGTGGGTGGATTCCTTCTTTACCTGATTATAGGCTTCATAGTGTTTGGTTAAGTCAATCATCCATAAAATATCTCCGGTGTGATGGCCTTGCTCGATTAAAGGCTCGATACGAATCTCATAGGTATGGCCGTTTCGCTCCAGCTGATGTTGAGCACTTTCAAATATTTCTTTGATCTCCGGAATATGATAAGCATCTTCGAATCTGGAGAAATTCCCCACAAGTTTATGCATAAATTCATTGGCGTACAGTACTTTGTGGTTTCGGTCCACAATTAAAATTCCCTCCTGTCCTTTGCTGATTGCATTGGAAAAGTTTAGGCTGATGGAATCCAAATAGTTGTATCGTGCCAAAGCAACTACAATGAAAAATGCAGTAAATGGAATAAAAAGCGCTGGTATTTCATAGCCGTTGGTTAGGTTTAAAGGCTTGATTAAATAGGAAAACCACATACTTACCATGCCAAGAAGCAAATAGCGTAGACGCTTCTTTTGCAGGGAACCACCGGAAATAGCAGAGTGGACGCCAATACCGATGCAAAGAATACATACCGCCAAAGAATAGACTACAAAGAGATAAAAGACGGGGCCGTATCCTATGATTTCCATACGGGGAAAAGATCCGGCTGTTGTATTTATGGTGATTCCTTGATAAAACAGGTGATTTTTTTCGTAGGTAAACAGGCAGTAAAGGGTGAATACGGAAATGATGCCCTCTACGGCGTAGATGGCTCCTGTAATTTTGGTGTGGGTCAGTTCCTGAATACAGTAGGTAATGGAAATCAGAACAAAAATTTCTGCAAAATACTGTAATTTTGTTGCATTGAACACACCTGGAACCATGGGGGTTGTGATTTCCATAAGAAAACCGAAGATGTAAAAAACTCCGGAAATCATAAAGAGACACACTCCTACCTGAGAACGGGAAGCAGGTTGACGAAGGGCATAGACAAACAATGCAATACCTACCGCAAGAGCCAGGACATGAGCCCAAATGTAGACATCCTGTGAGGTTGCGGTTTGTGCCCATTTAATAATATATAAAACCATAAAATGCAACGGATAGAATACATAGAAAAAGTATCGGTCAAATCGAGGCGAGATAATACATTGTCCCTTTTGGCCGTTGTAAAAATAAAGGGGAATTAGAGCCAATACAAAACCCAGCAGGTAAAGTCTTTCGGTAATTGTCCAATTGTATTTGGAAAAATGGTAAATCTGATTCAATGAAATCAGTATAATCAGACATATTTCCATAACAATGGTATAAAAGGTGAACCAAAAGGCTTTCTTTTTGAAGGTATCTTTATAGTAGAAAACAAAAACATAAATAATGGGCATAATCACCCAACCGCCAATGAGGGCGGACACAACCAACAAGGCTACCACCCCGAGAATTCGAAACAAGGCAGGTATTTTTTTGCAGTCGGAAATACAAAGGGCCAGAAGCGCCAAGGTTAAATCGAAAATAATGTTCTGCCGGAAGTAATATTCTTCATGGAAGAAAAGATAAAAAGGCAAAACGGAAATAATGGCAAAGGTGACCATTCGTTCAATGTATTTGGAGAGATTGGAAGTATGACGATATCCCTCTGCGATGAAAAAACACATAATGGGCAGAGTCAGTCTTCCAAAGATGTGCATGGCCTGTCCCAAAGGACTCATAAATTCCACAAACCCCCATGCGGTATGATCTACTACCATGGCAAGAATTGCCAGAAGTTTTAATTGATTTCTAGATAATGAAAATGATTTCATTTTTTCCCCTTAATCGATATAATTCTCAAACACCTCTATTATAATCACAAAGGAAAATGTCTACAATAGACAATACCGGGGATTTAGTTCGCTATGCCTAACTTATAGTTGAAAATTGTATGGATAGATGCTAAAATGCACATTGTATACAAAAAGGAGATGCTATGAACAAACATGTGGAAAAAGCCTACGGAAAGATTAATCTGGGCTTGGATGTAATTGGCAGACGAGGAGACGGTTATCATCTGGTGAAGATGATTATGCAAACTGTCGCCTTACATGACGTGGTTACGCTGGAAAAAGTTTCGGATGGAAAAATCTCCATGACCACCAATGATGCCACCCTTCCGGTAGATGAGGATAACCTTTGCATAAAGGCTGCGAATCTTTTGAAAGAGGAGTTTGGCTTTTTAGAAGGTGTAAAAATACATTTGGAAAAAAATATCCCGGTGGCTGCGGGTATGGCCGGTGGAAGTACGGATGCAGCAGCAGTATTAAAGGGATTGAATCATATGTTTCAGTTGGGTCTTGATACCCGCGGATTAATGGAAAGAGGCCTTCGACTGGGAACAGATATTCCATATTGTATTATGGGGGGGACTGCTCTTTCTGAGGGAATAGGGGAAGAATTAACCGAGATTTCACCTATGCCGGAAGTTTCCCTTTTGATTGCAAAACCTCCGGTAAATGTTTCTACCGGAAAAGTATATGGAGCCTTGGATGCTTTGACATCTTATGAGCATCCGGATATTGACGGCATGGTAAAGGCCATAGAAGAAAAGGATATTTCCAAAATCTGCGACAAAATGGGAAATGTGTTGGCAGATGTAACGATGCCTATGGTTCCGGAGGTAAAGGAACTTCGGGATACTATGGTAGACTACGGAGCGATAGGGGCTATGATGACAGGTTCCGGACCTACCGTATTTGGCTTCTTTGAAGACGAGACAGCATTGGAAAACTGTTATGAATTCTTAAAGAAAAAGAATCATTGCGAAAGATTATATAAGACTGCGATTCAAAATGATATTGATGAATAGTTTAGCGGTCTTTTTAATAAAGTATTGTATGGAATCGTTTTGTGGGGAAAAACGATAAAGGAGAATGTAAGACATGAAAGAAGATTTGAAATTGGATACGGATGCGTTTTTGCCTCTCAGAGATGTAGTGTTTAATACACTGCGGGATTCTATTTTAAAAGGTGAATTGGAACCGGGAGAACGTTTGATGGAGATTCATTTGGCAAATAAGCTGGGTGTTTCCCGTACACCTATTCGCGAGGCCATTCGTATGTTGGAGCAGGAAGGACTTGCAGTTACCATTCCCAGAAAAGGTGCTCAGGTTGCCAAGATGACAGAAAAGGATTTGCAGGATGTTTTGGAAATCCGCGATGCCTTGGATGAACTTGCAGTTTTAAATGCCTGCAAAAACATGACCGAAGATTATATTTCCCAGTTGCGCAGTTCCATGGTTGCTTTTAAAAATGCGGCAGATCGTGGAAATGTTAGGGATATTGTTGAAGCGGATGAACAGTTCCACAATGTGATTTACAAAGCAGCGGACAATCCGAAGCTTATGGTCATCATTCAAAACTTAAAAGAGCAAATGTATCGTTATCGTTACGAATACGTAAAGGATAATGCAAACTATGCACAAATATTACAGGAGCATGCAGAAATTATTGCCGGCTTGGAAAAGGGCGACGGAGAATATGTAAAAGAAATCATGCATGCGCACTTGGAAAATCAGGTAGAAGCGGTTCGCGATGTGATTCGTGGACAGGAAGGTTCTGCCAAATAGAATAGGAAAAGTTGGTATGATTCAGGTAAAAGATGTACGTGTGAAATTTCATTCCGCTCAGGAGTCCTTTGAACAAAAAGACGAACAAAGAAAATTGCTTCAGGGAAAACTTTATGAAAGTCACAATGCGGTTTGCCTTCAGTTTCGGGATGATGAGATGAATGAGGAAATCGTGACTCATGTGGAGGTACGAAACAATGAGGAGGTAATTGTCCGAAGAAGCGGAGTGATTACGTCCGAAATGAAATTTAAAAAGAATGAAAGCCATAAGTCCTCTCATAAGACAGGTTTTGGCTGTGTAAGATTTGAAATGGCAACAAAGGAGTTAGACATTGTTGCGGATACGGAGGAGATGAACCTTCATATCGTATACGATTTAATTAGTGCAGGCGGTTTGGTCAGCACGAACTACGTGGACATTGTTGCAAAATAAAAGGGTAAAAAGAAAAGGTATTTCCAAGTGGAAATACCTTTTTGTTTTATTTATTTACTTCTTTTGCTTTACGTTCAAACCATCCGCGAATGCCTTTTTTCTCAACGGGCTTTTCGAGCTTTGCACCGTGAAGACCTTTTACGCCGGTAATGTAAAGTCCGCTAACCTGTGCTTTTACTTCTCGTTTTACGGGAACTAAATCAAACACTTCGTAATCGCAGATAAAGGACATTACCTTGGGGCCAACCTTTGCCTTTACAATGGGCATTTTGGAACGCTTTGCATACCAAGGCATCTGACTAATCATTTCATCGGGCAAACCTGCGTCAGTAATTTTCATCTTCTTTTTATCAATTACCAACATAGAAACGGTTTGCGAAACCTTTGCAGCAGCCTCATCCTGCTCTGCTTTTCTTGTTTCTGCCTTTTTACCTACGAAATATAATGCAATGGTAATCGCTACTACTACAGCCGTAATAACAAGGAGTACGATTGTAAAAGTAGGAATTGCTGCTAATAACATATGTTTTCCTCCTCTTGACCTATAGTCACTTTGCCCATTTTAGCATGAAGGCTATAAAAAAGCAATGAAAGGTTGGTGCGAAAAGCCTTCCATGGATTGATTTTTTGCTAGATTGTTCACGCTGTGTTAAAATGGTTCTGATATAACGAAAACTTGAAATGAGGACGATGAAATGAAACGAAAAGTTGCAATGCTTTTGGCAGCTACGATGTGTTTGTCTTTGGCTGCATGTGGCACAAAGTCATCTGACGATAGCCAGGAGACGACCACCACTTCCGAAGATAGTGGAGAAAGTACGACAGAGTATGCGGATTACAATCCAGCGGATTATGTTACTCTGGGAGAGTATTCCGATTTGGATATTACCATTAGTGGCGATTACAATGCCGATGAAGAAGCTTTAAATACCTATATTGACAATCTTTTGTCCGAAGCTGGCTATGAAAAGGATGAGAGTCAGACAGAGGTACAAAGTGATTCTATTGTAAATGTGGATTACACCGGACTTTTGGATGGGGAAGCTTTTGACGGCGGAACAGCTACGGATCAAACCATTGACGTAGGAAATAATTCTTCCGTAGAGGGAAACTCCTACATTGAAGGATTTACTTCCGGATTGGTTGGTGCCAAAGTTGGAGATACTGTAGACTGTGATGTAACCTTCCCGGAGGATTACGGCTCTGCAGAGCTTGCAGGAAAAGCTGTGGTATTTCGCTTTACTGTAAACTATATTTGCAAATCCGTTACCAGAGATGATTTGACGGATGATTATGTAAAAGAAAATTATGATTGTGACACCGTGGAGGCTTTCTATGACAAGTGTCAAAGCGATATGGAATCGGAAATCGATTCTCAAAAATCTTCTGATATCCGAAGCGCCATTATCGAAAAGGTAATTGGCAATGCTACGATTAATGGTTATCCGGAAGCAGTGGTGGAACAACGATTGGAGGCTTATATAGCCAGTTATACCCAGCAGTATGGAGATTATGATTCTTTGGAATCGGCAATTACCTCCAACTACGGAATTACCATGGATGAGTTCAAAGATGAAATTAAGACTCAGATTCAAACCAATTTGGATACGGAAATGGTATTCGGATTGGTTGCGGATACCGAGGGCTTAACCTTGGATGAAGATGGTTTTTCTTCCTACTGTCAGTCTTTGATGACCAATTATGGTTTGTCATCAGAGGATGAGTTGTTTGGACAGTATGGAACTTCCGCAGTAGACGGAGAAAAATATTTGCGCAGAATATATGTGTGCAATCAGGCAGTAGAGTTTTGTATTGATCATGTGGGGAATGTCAATATAAGCGAAGGGGAATAGTGATAGGATGATAGATTTCATATTAAGACATCCGGAGGCCCATGTTGAGGCGTCTATTATCGTTTTTGATTTGATATTGATTCTGTTTGTGACCATTCAGTCGCGGGCAGAACTGAGAGAGGTTGCGGCTTTCCGTGGCCTGGTTGCTTGCGGTGTCTTAATTACCATCGCGGAGTCCTTTCAGTGTTGGCTGTTGGATCTTCCCGGGACGAGAGTGAACTATTTCCTTGTAAACACAATTAATATGGTCGATTACCTCAGTATTTTAATGCTGGGGTTCGGCCTGTATTATTATTTTCTGTATATCTATCATATTAAACCGCAAAAATGGTGGAGCATTTTTACCTTCGGATTGTTTGTGGCTTATATATTCTTTTTAATTCTCAATCTGTTTAACGGATGTATTTCTATTTATGATTTTGAAAATGATGTGTATGTTCACGGTCCTTTGTTTATTCCTGTTGGAAACGGAGTGCCTATTTTTGCATACGCCCTTACCGTGATTTCCTATGGATTTAATTACAAAAAGTTGAACATTCGCTATCGAAAGGCAATTTTTACCGTTATTTTGGTGGTGGCATCCGGTATATCCCTTCAGCCTGTGATTAATTCCCAGATTTCCATCACGGGTCTATTTGCATCCTTGGGTCTGTTTATTTTGTATTTGACTGTGGAAACAGAGGATTACCGTAGTTTGATTGATGCTAACGAATCTTTGGAGATTGCCAAAAAAGAGGCACAAAAAGCCAATGAGGATAAAAGTATCTTCCTTGCCAATATGTCTCATGAAATCCGCACTCCTTTAAATGCGTATCTTGGCTTAAATGAAATGATTCTTGCCCACAGCAAGGAGAAAAAGACGCTAGAATACGCCACCGATATGAAAAATGCCGGAAATGCTCTTCTTTCCGTTATTAATGACGTTTTGGATATTTCCAAGATTGAAAAAGGGGATTGGAATATTGCAAATACTCCTTATCACCTGGCGGACTATTTGGAAGATATGAATATTATTATTTCTGCCCGGGCAAAGGACAAGGGATTACAGTTTTTTATGGATGTGGATGAGGATTTACCGGAGCATTTGGTTGGAGATGGGGTTCGTATCCAACAGGTGCTGATTAATATCCTAAACAATTCTGTAAAATATACCCATCAGGGTGCGGTGGTATTTTCTCTTAGAGGAGAACGACAGGGGAATGATTTAAATCTCTATGCTCAGATATCCGATACGGGAATCGGGATTCGTCCTATGGATTTAGAGCATTTGTTTGAGCGGTATCAGCGAGTGGATAGTGACAAAAACAAAAATGTGGAGGGAACCGGAATCGGTCTTACCATTGTAAAGAGTATTTTGGACAAAATGGGAGGAGAAATCCGTGTTACCAGTAATTACGGAATGGGGACGGTAACCCTTGTGGCAATTCCCCAAAAGATTCAGGGCGAAGAGACTATTGGCGCCAGACAAAAGAATATTCAAACCATCCAAAGGGAGACGGTATCGGATATTGAGGTATGGGAAAAGAGTATTTTGATCGTGGATGACAACGAAATGAATCTAAAGGTGCTCAACGGACTTCTTAGCAGTACAAAGGCCCGAATCGTGGCGGAACCCGGAGGAGAGGAAGCGCTTGCGGTCCTAAAGAAAAAGAAATTCGATATTGTATTGACGGACGCGTTTATGCCAAATGTGGATGGAGAAGCCTTGCTTTTGGAAGTAAAGTCCAATCCGGAACATTTGAATTACGATACCCCTTTTATTGTGGTAACTGCGGATGCCTTGTCCGATTCGGAACAAAAGTATCTGTCTATGGGCTTTGACGGATATATCAGTAAGCCCATTGAGATTCAAAAATTAAAAGAGGTCCTCCAAACCTTTTTGCCGGATGCTATGGGTCACATTGATAAAAACAAAGCTATGGATAATTTAGAGGACGAACAGCTTTATAAAGAAGTGCTGAAAAGTTTTTACGATACTGCCCAGGACAAGATGAACCACATCAGGGATTCTCTGGCAGAAAATAATTTTAAAGAATATGTGATTTATGTTCATGCCTTAAAGTCCAATGCAAGAACCATTGGAGCTGAGGAATTGGCTCAACGGGCCCAAAGGTTGGAAGAAATTGGAAAGCGGTTATTCGACCAGGATGCAGATATTATGGACTTGGTGGATTTGAGAGAAGAAACTCCGTTGTTATTGGAGTTGTATGATGCAACATCACAGGAAGCAAGGAAGAGGTTGCAATGTTAATAGATTTTATTCGTGAATACAATAAAATTTCATATGAAATCGGCTCCATATTTTTTAATCTGATTATTGTTATTTTTATGCAGATGAAAATATGGGGGAGTGGAAAGCAAACCACAAGAACCTTCCGTTTTATGGCCTATGCAGTTCTTTTCTGGAACATAAACGAAGTGATTGCACCCATAGTATTAAATAATTATAAAGGGGGCGCTCTTGGTTATTATTTTGCGGTTTTGGTGGATTCCACCCAGTTTACCTGGGGGCATTTGACCTTGTTTGCTTTTTGCATGTATTTGGAGCGGTTTACGAATTACAAATATCGAAAGCAAATGCGACAGTTCAATCAGGCAGTTTTGATTTTGGCTACTGCGGTGGTGGTTTTGAACCCGGTTACGGAGTGGATTTTTACCTATCACGGATTGAGAGAGGGATATACAAAGGGACCAATGTATTTCTGGGCAGGATATTTCCCGGCGCTGATTTATGCGACCTATGCCTTTTATCTTTACATCCGTCACTTTAATCAATTCAATTCCAGAGAACGATTCGCTCTTTTTGGAAGTATTCTGATGATTGTACTGGGGTCTGTAATGCAGCCCTTGATGAACGGACAGTTGAAGGTAACAGGACTCTTTTCTTCCTATGCCTTGTTTATTTTGTATTTGGCTTTGGAAACCAGTGATTATCTAAGCCTTGTGGAAACCAGACAGCAGTTGGAACAGGCCAGGGAAGAGGCAAACAGTGCCAGCCAGGCGAAGAGTATTTTTATTGCCAGTATGTCTCATGAGATTCGAACGCCTATGAATGCCATATTGGGAATTAACGACATGATTTTGAAAAGCTCCAATGAGGAAGATACCCTTTCCTATGCAAAGGATATGAAAGAATCCGGAAATGCCCTGCTTACCATTATCAACGATGTGTTGGATATTTCCAAAATGGAGGCAGGAAAACTGGAAATCTCTGACAACCGTTATCACTTGTCCGAGCTGGTGGATGAGCTGAGCTATGAGACAAAAAACGCTGCTGCGGAGAAACGCTTGGAGTTTGAACTTCGTTTGGATGAAAAACTGCCGGATTTGTTAATAGGAGACAAAGAGCACTTAAAGCAGGTGTTCCACAATGTTTTGGACAATGCAGTGAAATACACAAAGCATGGACAGGTAGGTTTTGAAGTCCAGGGAGAAGTGGAAGGAGAATTCGTTCACTTGGTGGCAAGCGTTCGGGATACGGGGGTTGGAATCCGGCAGGAGGATTTAGATTCCCTCTTCCAAAATTTCCATCGAATCGATTTGGAGAAAAACCGAAGCATAGAAGGTACGGGATTGGGACTTTCCCTTTCTAAAAAGATTTTGACTTTGATGGGCGGTCGCATTTCTGTAGTGAGTCAGTATGATGTGGGTTCTACCTTTACCATTGAGATTACCCAAAAGGTGGTAAGCGAAAAGAGTATCGGCGAATACCGAAAAGAGGTGGGAGAATACAATCCCATGACCAGAAAAATCGAAGTGGTAGCCGGAAGAAGATTCTTAGTGGTGGATGACAATGAGATGAATCTGAAGGTGGCGGAAGCCTTTTTGGCTCCTTCCGGTGCTAGGATTATCACGGAGAAAAACAGTGTTGCTGCTTTGGAATTATTACAAAAAGAACACTTTGATCTGGTATTTTTGGACGATTTGATGCCGAGACTGACAGGCCCTACAATTTTGACCCGAATTCGTCGGGGAGAGGTAGGTCCGAACCGGGATACTCCTTTTGTGATTATGACGGCAAATTCCTCCTCTACAGATGAGAACAAATACTTGGAAATGGGATTTGACGGATATGTGGGCAAGCCGGTAAAAGAAGAAAAAATCGTGGAAATTGTGAATAAATTCATTTCTTAGGAAAAGTTCTTCCTATTTATAGGGGTTTATGGTATAATTTGTGCGTTGTGAAAAGAATTTTATTAGGAGGATAATCTTATGAAACATATCAAAACTTTAAACACAAAGAGACTTCAGAACACAGTGAAAAAAGGTGGATGTGGTGAATGCCAGACATCTTGCCAGTCTGCATGCAAGACAAGCTGTACAGTAGGAAACCAGAGCTGTGAAAACAATAAATAATCATATTTAAAATTTTATAGCACATAGAAAGACCGAGCTTTTCATAGCTCGGTCGTTTGTGCGTTTAATTAAGAGTTTTTTAGAA
Source organism: Lachnospiraceae bacterium (assembly GCA_024694625.1). GTDB lineage: Bacteria > Bacillota > Clostridia > Lachnospirales > Lachnospiraceae > JAILEN01. Next base: position 15,341 of record JAILJP010000017.1, read on the forward strand.
AGGAATTTGTTGCTTTGATACATCAGTATAAAAACAATGGATTCAACATAGTATTAGACGTAAATAGTGGAGCCATTCACGTAGTGGATGATATTACTTATGACATTATTGCGGACTATGAATCCTTATCAAAAGAGGAGATTGTAGCAAAACTGTCCGCTGCCAATTCGGGGGTAAGCGCTTCGGATATCGCCGAAGCTTATGATGAGGTGGCAGAATTAGAAAAAAATGAAGAATTGTTCACAAAGGACATTTACGAAGACCGGGTTGTGGATTACACCAAGCGCCCTACTGTGGTAAAAGCCCTTTGCTTACATATCGCTCATGATTGTAATCTTTCCTGCAAATACTGTTTTGCAGAAGAGGGATTGTACCATGGAAAGAAGGCAGAGCTTATGCCTTTTGAAGTTGGAAAACAGGCTCTGGATTTCTTAGTAAAGAATTCCGGCAGCAGAAGAAATTTGGAAGTGGATTTCTTCGGTGGAGAGCCTCTTTTGAACTGGCAGGTAGTGAAAGATTTAGTTGCTTACGGTCGTTCTTTGGAAAAAGAATATGACAAGAATTTCCGCTTTACCTTAACTACAAATGGCGTTCTTTTAAACGACGAAGTAATGGGATTTTGTAACAAGGAAATGGGAAATGTAGTGCTTAGTATCGACGGACGAAAAGAAATCCACGATATGATGCGACCTTTCCAGCGAGGAGACGGAAGTTACGATATTGTAACTCCAAAATTCCAGAAATTTGCAGAAAGCAGAAATCAGGATAAGTACTATGCCAGAGGTACCTTTACAAGAAACAATCTGGATTTTTCAAAGGATGTGTTACATCTTGCAGATTTGGGATTTAAGCAGATTTCCGTTGAGCCGGTAGTTGCTCCTGAAAATGAGGACTACGCCCTTCGGGAAGAGGATTTGCCGAAGCTTTTTGAAGAATATGATGCTTTGGCAAAAGAAATGGTGAAACGTCACGGAACGGACAAAGAATTTAATTTCTTCCATTTCATGATAGATTTGGAAGGAGGCCCTTGTGTTTACAAGCGTCTCAGCGGTTGCGGTTCCGGTACGGAATATATGGCGGTAACGCCTTCGGGAGAATTGTATCCCTGCCATCAGTTCGTTGGAAACGAAGGATTTAAGATGGGAGATGTCTGGAAGGGAATTGAAAACACCGAACTTCAGACAGAGTTTAAGGGATGCAATGTTTACTCCAGAGAAAAATGCAGAAGCTGCTTCGCAAAATATTATTGCAGCGGTGGATGCGCAGCCAATGCGTATCATTTTGAAGGGGATATTCGCGGATGCTATGATGTGGGTTGTGCTCTTCAGAAAAAGCGTGTGGAATGCGCCATTATGATTAAGGCTGCAGAAGCCGGCGCTGAAGAATAAAAAGGATAGGAGAAATAAGAGGAAATGAAACGTATGAAAAAGTGGCAAGGGTTTTTAAGCTTAATCCTTGTAATTGGTTTGATTGCCGGACTTGGATTTTATGCCACAACCATTATCAAAGCCACCAATGAAGGGGGAGAAGACGGCTTAAAGCTTGGTCTTGATCTTGCCGGAGGTGTTAGTGTTACTTATCAGGCAGAGGGAGATTTCTCAGCAGAGGATTTGGAAGATACCCGCTACAAATTACAGCAGCGTGTGGATTCCGATCTTGGAGAAAACTCTACAACAGAAGCATCTGTTTACATTGTAGGTGATGATCGAATTACCGTAGAAGTTCCCGGTGTAAAAGATGCCAATGCTCTTTTGGAAGAGTTGGGTTCACCTGGTAACTTATACTTTATCCGTCATTTGAATGACGCAGGTGAAGAGAACTACTCTTATGACAGTACTAGCGGAAACTATGTATTAAACTTCACCATTGAAGAGTTGGAAGCATCTGGAGATATTGTGTTAACCGGTTCTGAAGTAGAAACAGCAGCAGCTCAGTATGAAACAGATCAGACCACTGGAGCACAGGAGCCTGTCGTATCTGTTTCCTTAAATGATGAGGGAACTAAGGCTTTTGCAGAAGCTACAGCAGTGGCTTATGCAAATAACAAAGATACCATTGGTATTTATTATGATGATGCCTTTGTTTCTGTTCCTGCAGTACAAAATGCAATTACCGACGGAAACTGTGTAATCAATGGTATGAGTTCTTATGAAGAAGCAGAAAGCTTGGCTTCTTATATTCGAATCGGTGGTTTGAATGTTACTTTAACAGAATTACAGTCTCGTGTAGTTGGTGCTACTTTAGGTAGTGACGCACTTTCTACTTCCTTCAAGGCTGCAATCATCGGTTTGGTAATTATCATGGTATTTATGATTGCGATGTATTTACTTCCTGGATTGGCTGCATCTTTGGCCCTTGGAATTTATGCATCCATTATGATGGCAATTCTTTACTTGTATGATATTACCCTAACCCTTCCGGGTATTGCAGGTATCATCCTTTCCATCGGTATGGCAGTGGATGCCAACGTAATTATCTTCGCTCGTATCCGTGAAGAAATTGCTGCCGGTAAGGAAGTAAAATCAGCTATCGATTCTGGTTTCAAAAAAGCGCTTTCTGCTATCTTGGACGGAAACATTACAACATTAATCGTAGCAGCAGTACTTGGTGTACTTGGTTCCGGTACTGTTAAGGGATTCGCCGTTACATTGGCAATCGGTGTACTTTTGTCCATGTTCACAGCTCTTGTAATTACAAGATGGATTTTGAACAGCTTCTATGCCATTGGTATCCGTTCCGAAAAGGCTTACGGTAAGGCAAAAGAAGTTAAGGTTTTGGATTTCATTGGAAAGAAGGCAGTGTTCTTCATCCTTTCTGCAGTAATTATTTTAACCGGTGTAGGAAGCATGTTGATTCACGGTGTTTCCGGAAATGCTTTAAACTACAGCTTGGAATTCTTAGGTGGTACATCTACAACCGTAACCTTCGACCAGGAATACTCTATCGAAGAAATTGATTCCGATATTGTTCCTTTGGTATCTGAAGTTACCGGAGACAATGATATCCAGACACAGAAGGTGGATGACGGAAACGGTGTAATCTTTAAGACACGTACTTTGGCATTGGAAGAACGTGAAGCGTTAAACGCAATGTTTGAAGAAAAGTTCGGTGTAACCGAGGATGCTATTTCTTCTGAAAATATTTCTTCTACCATCGGTGGAGAAATGAGACGTCAGTCTTTAATCGCAGTATTGGTTGCAACCTTGTTGATTTTGTTATACATCTGGGTTCGATTCAAGGATTTACGTTTCGGTGGATCTGCAGTTATCGCATTGATTCATGACGTTTTGGTCGTATTGGCATTGTATGCAGTGGCAAGAATCTCAGTAGGAAGTCCTTTCATTGCATGTATGTTGACAGTAATCGGTTATTCCGTAAACGATACCATCGTTATTTTTGACCGTATTCGTGAGAACCTTGCTACTACCGTAAAGAAAGACAAAGAGTCTCTTGCAAAGGTGGCAAACGAAAGTATTTCTCAGACATTGTCAAGATCAGTTACTACTTCAGTTACTACTGCAATCATGGTACTTATGCTTTTGATCTTGGGTACTTCAAGTATTCGTGAATTCGCCCTTCCTTTGTTGGTTGGTGTAATCACCGGTACTTACTCATCTATTTGCCTTGCAACAGAGCTTTGGTTCTTAATGAGAGCAAACTCCAAGGCATCTAAAAATGAGACTACAAAAAAGAAAAAGCCTAAGGCTCAGAAAGCCACAAAAGAAAACGAAGGCTTGATTGTTTAATTACACATCAGTCTTCGGGCTTGATATAAAAAGAAAAGGAAAAAGGAGAAAAAAGAATGTACAGCATTGATGATATTAAGAATGTAGACCCGGAAATCGCAAAGGTAATCTGTGATGAGTTTGCCCGTCAGAGTGAACACATCGAATTGATTGCTTCTGAAAACTGGGTTAGCCCCGCAGTAATGTCGGCTATGGGTTCCGTGTTGACCAACAAATACGCAGAGGGATATCCCGGAAAGCGTTATTACGGTGGATGCGAAGTAGTAGACGTAGCGGAAGAATTAGCAAGAGAAAGAGCAAAAGAACTCTTTGGAGCTGAATACGCAAATGTTCAGCCCCATTCCGGAGCTCAGGCAAATATGGCAGTTCAGTTTGCAGTATGTGAACCGGGAGATACCATTATGGGTATGAGCTTAGATCACGGCGGACATTTAACTCACGGAAGCCCGGTAAACTTCTCAGGTAAATACTTCAACATCGTACCTTATGGTGTAAACGATGATGGATTTATTGACTATGACGAAGTGGCAAAGATTGCGAAAGAATGCAAGCCTAAGATGATTATTGCCGGAGCAAGTGCCTATGCAAGAGCAATTGATTTTAAGAAATTCAGAGAAATTGCCGATAGCGTAGGTGCAGTTCTTATGGTAGATATGGCACATATTGCCGGATTGGTTGCAACCGGTTACCATATGTCACCGATTCCATATGCAGACATTGTTACCACAACTACTCACAAGACCTTACGGGGACCTCGTGGTGGTTTGATTCTTGCTACCAATGAAGCAAATGAAAAATACAACTTCAATAAAGCAGTATTCCCCGGAATTCAGGGTGGTCCTTTGATGCATGTAGTAGCAGCAAAGGCAGTATGCTTTAAAGAAGCATTGTCACCGGAATTTAAGACCTATGCTAAGAACATCATTGACAATGCACAGGCTTTGGCAAATGGTTTGATGAACCGTGATATTAAGATTGTATCCGGTGGTACAGACAACCATCTCATGCTTGTGGATTTGGTTCCAAACGGCTTAACCGGAAAGGCAATCGAAGCATTGTTGGATCAGGCTCACATTACAGCAAACAAGAATACGGTTCCCAACGATCCTAAGTCTCCTTTTGTTACTTCAGGAATTCGTCTTGGAACACCGGCTGCAACCAGTCGTGGCTTAAATACCGAAGACTTCGATCAGGTTGCGGAAGCAATTGCTACAGTGATCAAAGAACAGGAAGCAGGAGTAGAAAAGGCTCGTGCTATTGTAAAATCTCTTACGGACAAATATCCGCTTAAGGGAGAATTTTAAATCAACAAAAAAGATTCCGGCGGGGCCGAAAGCCATGGTCGGAGAGTGAGGAGAAACTTATGTTAGATATTAAGTTTTTAAGAGAAAATCCGGATGTTGTAAAGGAAAACATCAAGAAGAAATTCCAGGATCATAAGTTACCTATGGTAGATGAGGTAATTGAACTGGATCAGGAAGTACGTCAGGTTCAGCAGGAAGGTGATGACCTTCGTGCTCAGAGAAATATCCTTTCGAAACAAATCGGTGGATTGATGAAGGAAGGCAAAAAAGAAGAGGCAGAAGCTGTAAAAGCTCAGGTTACCGCAAACGCTGAACGTTTATCCGAGTTGGAAGCCCGTCAGGCTGAATTAAACGAAGAAATCAAAAAGCGTATGATGGTAATTCCCAACATTATCGATCCTTCCGTACCTATCGGAAAAGATGATTCCTGCAATGTGGAAATTGAAAAATTCGGCGAGCCTTTGACTCCTGATTTTGAAGTTCCCTATCACACAGACATTATGGAACGCTTTGACGGAATCGATTTGGAAGCAGCAGGAAAGGTTGCCGGAAACGGATTTTACTATTTAATGGGAGATATCGCCCGTCTTCATTCTGCCGTAATCGCTTATGCGAGAGACTTTATGATTGACCGTGGATTTACTTACTGTGTACCTCCTTTTATGATTCGTTCCAACGTAGTAACCGGTGTTATGTCCTTCGACGAAATGGATGCTATGATGTACAAAATCGAAGGAGAAGACCTTTACCTCATCGGTACTTCTGAACATTCCATGATTGGAAAGTTCATTGATACCTTAAATGATGAAGAAAAGCTTCCTTATACATTGACTTCTTATTCTCCTTGCTTCAGAAAGGAAAAAGGAGCTCACGGTATTGAAGAACGTGGTGTTTACCGTATTCACCAGTTTGAAAAGCAGGAAATGATCGTAGTATGTAAGCCGGAAGATTCCAAGGTTTGGTACGATAAGTTGTGGCAGAACACCGTTGATTTGTTCCGCTCATTGGATATTCCGGTTCGTACCTTGGAATGCTGCTCCGGTGATTTGGCTGACTTAAAGGTAAAGAGCTGTGATGTTGAGGCTTGGAGCCCCAGACAGCAGAAGTATTTCGAAGTAGGTTCTTGCTCAAACCTTGGAGATGCTCAGGCTAGACGTCTTGGTATCAAGGTGAAGGACAAAGATAAGAACAAATACTTTGCCCATACATTAAACAATACTGTGGTTGCACCTCCGAGAATGTTGATTGCATTTTTAGAGAACAACCTGAATGCGGACGGTTCCGTAAATATCCCCAAGGCATTACAGCCATATATGGGTGGTACGGAAAAATTGGTACCCAAGCATTAATCAAAACAGGTTAAGAGGATATGCTGGAAGAAAAGATTGCACTGAAAAACTTATATAGGGAATCTGATTTTCGACTGAATATTCTTCGATTCACAAAAATAAGACGCAGTGACTGCGTCTTGTTTCTGTGCAATTCGAAGGAGAAAATGCTGGAAAACTACATCAAAGAACAAAGCGATAGTTGTGATGTCATCTCTTCTTTGGAAGAATTGCAAAAGCGCAGCAATGCTTCTTATGATGTGATTATTTATTTTGATTCGAAAGAAAAAGATGATTTCCTATCTAAGGGAATCGGTGCTTTTTTTTCGTCCTTAAAAAATGTTTCCAAGGATGAAGGGAAAGTGTTTTTGGCATTATGGAATCCTTTGGGAGTTCATACTCTTGTGAAAAAACAGGAGAAACTCACATTGGAAAAGCCTTTGTCAAAGAAGGATTGGGAAAAGGGAATAAAGGAATATTTTCCTTCTGCAACGGTTCGCACCTATTACCCTTATCCGGATCATTTCTTTCCTATTTCCATTTATTCCGATGAACATCTTCCTAAGGCGGGAGAGTTACACCGTGGATATGGAATTGAAGAAGGGCCTGCCTTGGAATTGTGCAGTGAAGATGAACTGTTAAACAACTTAACGGCTCAGGAACTGTTTGAAGCCTATAATAACTCTTATCTGTATGAAATAAATTTATCATCAGTGATGGAAGAACCTGTCTTTGTAAAGTACTCCAACGAACGGGGAAGCGATTTTCGAATTGCTACAGAGGTTTACAAGGATAAGGTAATAAAAAGATCCATCCATAATGACAGCAGGACACATATTTTGTCCTTGCCCAAAATAGAAGAAGGATTGAAATCTCTCTATGAGGGAAACCTTCTTTTGAATCATTGTACCCTAGATGCTTCGGAAGAAGCAGTGGATTTGGAGTTTGTCCAGGGACATACCCTTTCCAATGATTTGGAACATGCATTTTTACAAAAGGATGAAGCCGGGATTTTAGAACTGGCGGAGTTATTTGTAAAGCGTGGATTTCCACAGGGCAAATTGGGGGATTATGTTTACACCCCTCAAATGCAAAAGGTATTTGGAGTGGCACAGAATGTGGATTTTGGAAAAGCATCCTGCCTTCCCATGACAGATGTGGATATGATTTTTGACAATTTGATTGTATCAGACAATGATTGGATCCTGCTGGATTATGAATGGACCTTTGATTTCCCTCTTCCCTATCGCTTTGTTCTGTATCGAAGCTTGTTCTATTTTTATTTGGAACATCCGGCGTTTCGGGAAATAAAGGATTTGTATTCTTATTTTTCTTTTACGGAAGAGGAATTACAACGTTATGTTGAAATGGAAAAGGGATTCCAGAGATATATTTGCAATGGAACCACACCGTTGCGTGATGAACTGTTACGTTTGGAAAATCGTGTTTCCTTGGACAAGATTTTTCATGAGTATCTTGGACAGACAAAATTGGTGTTTGCCGGGGACGATGGGGCGCACACGACCTTTGAGTTAGATTCTGCAAACAAGGAAGATGTGTTTTCTCTTTGCCTGCCAAAGGATGCCAAAATGTTACAGATTCGTCCAAAAGAAGGTGGGGCATTGTTTTCTCTTTCAAATGTTGTAATCAATGAAACATCACTGCCGGTGGAAGAACTTATGGCAGCCAATACCCAGGTGGAATCTATCAATGAAAATACTGTGATTTTAAAAAAGGATGTGGGATTTGAAATTCCCCTTTCTTTTGCTGGAAATGAGGCAGATGAATATTTCGTGAAAGTGGTGGCAAAGGCAACCTATTTCCATAAGGATGATACTTACTATACCGAAAAGCGAATTCGGGATTTAAGATTAAACGTCAAATTTTTGGAAGAGCGCATCGCTCATATGGAAAATAAAGCGTTCTACCGGCTTTATAAAAAAATAAAAAAGATATTGAAAAGGTAGATAAGAGGAGACTATGAGTCAAAGAGATCTATTTCATATTGAAAAAATATATAAGAGCAGTAAGGAAGAAAATACTTTATTTGTTGTGGCATGGTTTGAGCATGACGACGACCGTGACTTTACCCTTCGTTTTCTTTTGGATGGTGAAGAACTGTCCTTTGAGACCGCTACCAGAAAAGGGTTGGAAGTGGAGCGTTACTATCTTCGCTACGGTTACGGCGTAACAAAGAATTTCATTTATCGGGTATCACTGCCCAAAAATTGGAAAGAAAAGTCAAAACTTCAAATCCAAACAACCAAAAACACCGCAACGGAAGTGAAAAAGACCTTATCTGTAAAACAGATGCAGCAGTTGGGACTTCCTTATTACATTGACGCGATTCAGTGGATTGGCGGCAAATGCTACGTCAAAGGTTGGGTTAAGATGAATTCCGGTAAGGAGATTCTCGTAAAAAAAGGAGAGAATACCGTGCCGGTGGAAATGGAAACCATGGACCGAAAGGATGTATATCACTTCTTTGAGGATCATGATGGAATTACCGGATTTTCCATTGAATTTGTGGGAAAACGAAGTGAGCGATATGACCTTTGTTTTCATGAAGAAAATCAAGAACCCTATCGGGTAAGAATCGCCAAGGAAAGCGTTTTATCCAGAGGGATGAAAAAGTTGATTCGTTGGTGGAACAAGGGCTGTATGTTTTTAACGGAACGCGGCTTAAAGTATACCTTAAAACTGGTGTATTCCAAGTTTGCAGGAAGAAACGATTATCAAAAATACTGCATCAATCACAAGCTTTCAAAATCCGATTTAGCGGAGCAGAGAAATCATAAATTTGCCTATGAACCAAAGTTTAGTATTGTGATTCCTTTATATAAAACACCGAAGAAATACCTGTTGGAAATGGTGGATTCCGTGCTGCAGCAGACTTACTCTAATTTAGAACTTTGCTTGGCTGACGGCAGTGGTGAGGATTCTCCTTTAAGTGGAATTTTAAAAGACCTTCAAAAAAGAGATTCCAGAGTAAAGGTTAAGGATTTGGGAGAAAACTTAGGAATCGCTGAAAACACCAATGCTGCTTTGGCTATGGCAAAAGGAGATTATATTGTGTTGGCAGACCATGATGATTTAATGGCTTTGGATGCTTTGTATGAGTGTGCAAAGGCGTTAAATGAAAACCGAGACATTGATGTAATCTATACCGATGAAGATAAGGTGGACATGGATTCCAAAGAGTATTTTGATCCAAACTTTAAGCCGGACTTCAATATTGATTATTTGTGCAGTGTAAATTATATTTGCCATTTGTTTGTGTTTAAGCGCGAACTCTTTGAGACTTTGGGCGGATTCCGAAAGGAATTTGACGGAGCCCAGGATCATGATTTAATCCTTCGCTATACAGAAAAAGCAAAGGTAATTCACCACATTCCAAAGGTGTTATACCATTGGAGATGTCACATCAACTCCACTTCCGTTAATCCGGAAAGCAAATTATACGCTTTTGAAAACGGAGCAAAGGCAGTGGACGAACACTATAAGAGAATTGGCATCCCTGCCCATACCACCCAGGGAATTGTATTTGGACTGTACAATACAGTATATGAGTGGGAGGAGCGTCCTTTGGTTACCATTTTGGTCCCTAACAAGGATCATATTGATGATTTGAAAAAATGTATGGATTCCATAGATGAAAAATCCACCTACCGTAATTATGAATGGGTGATTGTAGAAAACAACAGTGAGGAAGAAGAAACCTTCGCTTTCTACGAAGAAATCAAAAAACGGGATAATGTAAAAGTGGTTACCTATGAAGGTGACTTTAACTATTCAAAGATTAACAACTTTGGCGAGCAGTATTCATCCGGTGAATATGTGTTGCTCTTAAATAACGATACGGAATTGATTACGCCAGATGGTATCAAAGATATGTTGGATGTGTGTATGAGAGATGACGTGGGTATTGTAGGTGTTTCCTTGTTCTACCCCGATCATACAGTACAGCACGCCGGCGTGGTAGTTGGCTTTGGCGGAATTGCGGGCCATACCTTTATTGGAAAGCCTATGGGGGACACAGGATATATGTTCCGTTTGGTGGCCACTCAGGATTACAGTGCCGTTACAGCAGCTTGTCTGATGGTAAAGAAGTCTCTTTTCGATGAAGTTGGCGGCTTAACAGAAGAGTTTAAAGTTGCCTTTAACGATATTGATTTTTGTATGAAGGTGAGAGAAACCAATCATTTGGTGGTGTATACCCCTCATGTTAAGTTCTATCACTATGAGTCAAAATCCAGAGGTTTGGAAGATACTCCGGAAAAGGTAGAGCGCTTTGGAAGAGAAATTCGGGAATTCCAAAATCGATGGGGAGAAATACTGGAGAAGGGAGACCCCTACTACAATCCGAATCTTAGATTGGACCGTTCGGATTTTGCAATTCGGATTGATTAATTACAGAGAATATCATGAAAAAGTTAAAAGAAATCTTTGAGGAAAATCTTATGGAAAAAAAGAAGCTTTGGGCGTTGGGATTACTTCTTTCGTTCATGGCTTTTTGGAGTGCCTGCTGGCTTGGCGTGCATCTGTATTCCAAACTATACTGCCTTATTTATTCCGTGGCAGTACTTGGAATTGTTGCACTTATTTTGATTTGCTTTAAGACGATTAAAGAAAAGAAATTTTCATACCACAAGGCATATCCCTTTATTGGTCTTTTTTTAGGGGTGGTGTATTGCATCAATCTTCCGGTGTATACAGTGCCTGATGAGCCGGCTCATTTGTGGAAGGCATATCATATGTCCAATCAAATCCTTGGAATAGAGGATTATGAAGGGGATGGCAAGCTTTATTTGATGATGCGCCGGGAGGACGATGATTTTGCGGTAAAAGCGGAGGATTATACCCTTTCTGAGTTTTCCGAATATTGGAAGGAAACAAACGCTACCCATTCAGAAGAGATGGTAAAAACCCAAAAGACCGTTATGCATATTGAGTCTTATCCCTACATTGCATCTTCTCTTGGACTTACGTTGGGAAGACTTTTGCATCTTTCTGCATTGAAAACCTTTTTATTGGGACGATTTTTCAATCTTTGTCTCTTTGTTGTCATTATAACCATAGCATTATGGCTTCTTCCCTACGGACAGCCCTTGTTGTTTACAGTGGCGCTTTTGCCCATGACGATTCAGGAAGGAATGTCCTATGCATATGATTCTTGGGTAATTGCTCACAGCTTTTTGATGTTTGCTCTGTTTTTATCCTTGCAAAAGGATGTGGCATCAAAAGAAAAGACAAAGAGTTTTTGGATTCGTTTGGCGGTTTTGACTGTTGTGAGCCTTCTTTTTGTAACCATCAAAAGTCATGGCTACATTTTGATGTGTGCTATGGTGGCCTTTGTTTATTTGCAGTTGTTTTTTGAAAGAACCAAGGTGGAGAAAAGGATTGGCTTTTGTCTTCGTCTGTCTTACATAGTAGTTTTGTGTGGCGGAATTCTTGCTCTGGCGTTAGGATTTTTCGTGCCGGATTTGTTTTCCTATAGCTCAAAGACCTTGGAGTGGTCTCAAACTTCCGGTTATACTTTGGGATATCTATTGCATTTCCCCAAAGAGACCATTCATGTGATTTATAATACGGTGAAAAACCAGTTTGATTATTATCATCGCACTATGATCGGGGATCTTATGGGATGGTTGGAAATCTCATTGAATCCTTTGGTTATTTTGGGATTTGATTTGGCATTGATTGTTGCGTCCATGAAGGAAAAAGGAAAATCCCTTACCGATGGATTCTTAAAACGACTTTTCTTTTGGATTGTCTTGTTTACATTTGCAGTGATCAATGTGGGAATGTTGATTAGTTGGAGCCCTATTGAGGTACACCAGGTAGTTGGTTTGCAAGGACGTTACTTTTTGCCTATTTTGCCCTTGGCTCTTTATCTTTTGGAAACAGATCGGGTAGAGATTTCAGCAGACACCAAGGCATATTTACCCATAGGTGTGCTTTTACTGCAGTTTCTCACACTAGGACAGATGATGTGTTTGACGCTATAAGGAGGAGTTATGCTTTTGTCGTTATTGTTAGTATTTACACTTTGTCTCAATCTTTACGGCGTTTTTACAGTGAAGAAAAAACAGGGACAGGTACTTTTTTTGGAAAATGCCACCATGGCGATTATGGGATGCATGGGGATTGTAGTTTTTACTTCCGCATTGCTTCGCCTGGTGCATTTGCCACTTACTAAAATCTCCATGTTTTTGGTGCTTTTGCTCAGTGGATGCCTTTTGTTGTTTGCTGACAAAAAGCTGGGAAAACAGGATGTTTTGTTTCGAAAAAGAGATCTTTTCTATGTGTTGATTCTTGGATTGGGAATCTGTGCATATGCCTATATTTATTTTACACCGGGGTTGCGTCTTCATTTTATCAGTAGTGATGCAGGTCGGCATTTTTCCTATGCTTACAATATATTGACTGAGGGAAAAACAGATTTAAATATGTATTATGCTGCTATGAATCAGTCCCTTGCCATGATGATTTTTGAGCCCTTTGTCAGTGGCTGGGGTGAGGTAAAGGTCTTTGTGCTCATGGTAGTTTTTGATTTGTTTTTGGCCGGATTGTTAATCTATGCCTTGATTGCCAGATACATTCAAACTGCCAAGGACTATGTTGCCGGGGTATTGCTTTGCACATTATATGTTTTAGGATATCCCTTGTATGCAGTGCAGTTTGGTTTTGTATATTTTGAAGCAGCAGTGCTGATTATTGCCTTTATCATATTTGTGGCAAGAGATTATCTAAAAGAGGCTTCCATAGTTACACTGGTACTTTTAAACATTGAATTATTTGCTCTGATGGTGTGCTACACCTACTTTGTTCCGGTGATTTATGTATCATTGTTTATAGCTATATTTTTCCAAAGAAAGAAAGAAGAGAAATCCCTTTTCCAAATCGCTTTGGAAGAAATCAAAGTATTTTTGGTTCCTTTTTGCTTAGGTATGTATTTCTCCTTTGCAAACCTGGGAGAGATTTCCAAAAACGGAAATGGCGGAATTCGTCAGGACGGTGGATGTTATACAGATTTGTTTTCTAACTTCATCTGGTTGCTTCCTTTGGCGATTTTGGGATTTTACCTCCTTTGGAAAAAGAAGGAGGCTTTGTTGCCCTCGTTTTTGGTTATCAATGTATTGTTTACGGTGGTACTGTTTTTCTTCGCAATGAAAAAAGAAGTATCTCCCTATTATTACTTTAAAGAATACAATGTGCTTTGGCTTTTGCTGTTTTTACTGTTTTTTGCCGGTTTTGTTTCTTTGAAAAAGGAGGCCGCCCTTGTTGGAGCAGTAATTCTTTTGATTCCGGTAGCATGTTTCTTTGAATTTAGATTAGAACCAAAGGTCAATGCGGTGAACGAGCGTTACATCAATGTTAGTGCCGGCTCTTTTATCAATATTTATTGCTTTAACTACAATATTATCCACGAGTCGGTTCCTATGTCCGATGATGTAATGGCGTATTTTGAACAGGTGAAAACAAACTACAGCGACGGAAATTGTTTTGTAATCGGAAACGAGGCAGAAGCGGCTTGGTTTGAAGCCTATACCGGAGAAGAAAATTCCATGGTATATGGTGATGAGGACTCTTTACAAGAAGAGATTTCTTCCAATCATTACGATTATATTTGCGTTATGCCTTCGGACTTGGCGCTGACATGTGAGGAGTATTTACTGTCATTAGGGGAAGTTGTTTACAATGGTAATGCGGGATACATTATCCGCGTGGCGAAATAAGAATATTGGAGAATAACTTTGGATAGATCGAAGAATTTTCAAAAGAATTTTTGGTGGAACATAATAGGAACGGGATTTAATTCATTTAACTCCTTGTTTTTGATGGTGATTGTTACCCGTTTAAATGGTATGAATGAGGCAGGTGTGTTTACCTTGGCCTTTTCCACCGCATGTATTTTATATGTGATTGGTTCCTATTCCGGACGAGTATATCAGGTGACGGAATCCAATAAATCCATATCGGACAAAGACTATTTGACCAGTCGTTTGATTGCTATGGCAGTTATGCTGATTGCGGTGTTTTTCTTTGTAGGCGCCAGAGGTTATGGCTTTGAAAAAGCCATTGTATTTATTCTCTTAGCGGTATTTAAGGCATTGGAAGCTTTTTCTGACGTACTTTACGGTGTGTTGCAAAAAGAAGATTTGCTCTATAAAGTGGGACAGTCTTATTTTTTGAAATCCTGTTTGACCTTAGGGGTTTTTCTTGCGGTAGATATTAAGACGAAAAATATGACATTGGCGATTTGCGCAGTATTGTTGGTTTGGGTACTTTGTATTTTGTTTTATGATTTGCCCGCCAGCCTTCCCTATGTGAAAAACAGTCCAGCTCCTTTGTGGAAGAATATTTGGTTTTTGTTTAAGGACGGATTCTTTGTTTTTGCCATTTTGTTTATGGGAATTTATATGACCAATGCATCAAAGTATGCCATTGATAATTTCCTTGGTGATGAAAAGCAAACCATCTTCGGTATTTTGATTATGCCGGCGACTGCGGTTTGCCTCTTTGGCCAGTTTATTTTCCACCCCTATTTGGGCAGAATCTCAGAGTTGAATGCAGAAGGGGATTATAAAAAACTTTATCAGTTGATCCGCAAAGTGATTTTGATGATTATGGGAATCGGCGTTGTTTGCGTATTAGGTGCCTTTTTCCTTGGAATTCCTGTGCTGAATTTTATTTATGGATTGGACATATCTCCTTATAAGGGGGATTTGCTTTTGATTATTGTGGCAGCAACCCTTTACAACATGGGTGGAACCTTTTCAAATATGCTTACTACCATGCGAATTACCAAAACGCAGTTTGTTATGTATCTCGTTTTTGTTGCAATTGCGTGGACATCCGCAAACATTTTGACCTATCGCTTCGATATTCACGGAGCAGTGGCAGCTTACGGATTTCTCATGGTTGTTTTTGTTATTCTTTATGCAGTTGTTTCCAGGGTGATTATTTCACGTAAGATTGCGAAAAAACTGTAAAATAGTATAATAAGAGGGATAAGAGAGTAAAAAAGAGGGATTATGAATATTGTATTTACTTCAGATGATAATTTCGTACGACAAACAGCGGCGGCTATCATCTCTATCTATGAAAACAACAAAGACGAAGATGTTAGAATCTACGTGTTGTCAAAGGGCATATCTGCCGAGAATCAGAGTATCTTAACGGATATGGCAAAGGATTATGGTCAGGACCTTTCGTTTATTGAACTGAAGGACGTTGACTCCTTTTTTGGTGGGGAAATCGATACCGGTGGATGGGATAATATCGTTTTGGCCCGTCTTTTTATCGATCGAATTCTTCCCTCAGATGTCCATAGAGTGTTATATCTTGATGGTGATGTCATTGTCCGTCACAGCTTAAAAGAGTTATGGGAAACAGATTTACAAGGAAATGTCCTTGGTATGGTTCAGGAACCTACCATTAAAAAAGAGCGTAAAGCAACCCTTGGTATGGCCACTGATGGAAAGTATTTTAACGCCGGAATTATTCTGATGGATTTGGATGCATGGCGCCAAAAAAATGCGGGAAAACGTATTGTAGACTTTTATAAGGCTCATGACTGTAAGCTCTTTGCCAATGATCAGGATGCCATTAACGGTGAACTTCAACATGAAATTTATCCCTTGGATTTAAAATACAATTATTGTAATACCTATTATTTCTACCCTTATTCAGCAATTCGTAAAATGATAGGAAATGATTCCTATTATTCCAAAGAATACTATGAACAGATGGTAAAAGATCCTTATATTGTTCATTATTTGGGAGAGGAACGCCCTTGGAGAGAGGGAAACGATCATGTGTTCCGCGAGGATTTTGCAAAGTATTACAATATGACCTATTACGGAAAACAATCGGATCGGGACGACGGTGTGTTTGAACTGGGCTGGAAGCGTTATTATACCTTCTGGAATCTCTTCAACAAGATGATGAAGCCCTTCCCTATGTTACGATTAAGAATAATTAACACGTTGATTCCTTTCGTATTGGATCTGCGTAAAAAGAAGAAGTAGGACCCTGAGGTATGGAACATACTCCGAAAGTAAATATAGTGCTGGCCACCTACAACGGTGAGAAGCATGTAAAAAATCAGATAGACAGTATTTTGGCCCAGGATTACGCCAATTTTCACCTTTATATCCGAGATGACGGATCAAAGGATCATACCGTTAAAATCCTGAAGGATTATGAGACTGCAGATCCTCGGGTGCATGTGTTGGAAACAAAGGAAAATTTAGGCGTTCCGGATAGCTTTTACGAGATTCTTCGTCAGTGTGACGACGGAGATTATTTTGCCTTTGCGGACCAGGATGATGTATGGGAACCGTTTAAAATCCGACGGGCTG
This sequence comes from Lachnospiraceae bacterium, assembly GCA_024694625.1. Taxonomy (GTDB): domain Bacteria; phylum Bacillota; class Clostridia; order Lachnospirales; family Lachnospiraceae; genus JAILEN01. Next base: position 32,086 of record JAILJP010000017.1, read on the forward strand.
TGGAAGCCTTGGAAAAGGAAGATGGCGGACTGCCTTTGATGTATTGTTCTTCTTTTGCTTATTATGAAGGAGAAGATACCTATATTCGGGATTTTGATTTGACTAGAGAGGTGAATCTCTATAATAGCATCTATTTCACTCCTGCACTGGGCTTTACCTTAGTTTTTAATGAGACCCTTCGCAAAATGGCCTTAAGAAACACTATGGGAATCAAAAAAGACGAGTGGGGTGAACTTCACGATCGAAGATTCCTACGTGTAGCAGCTCTTTTTGGAAAGGTGATTTGCGACCCTTGTGTTAGTGCAAAGCACATTCGTCACATGGATGCAGTAACCTCGGCGGACTCTGACAATATGGGTCTTTTGGGAGGCTGGTTGAAAAATGAACTCTTTGGCAGAGATTTGCTGATTCAGCAAGTTGGAATTCAAAAGTTTATCAATGATTTTGAAGAAGAATTACAAGAAAATGATTTGAAGGTGTTGGAGTTTTTTGCTCACACCGGTCATGGATGGAAGAAGGTTTTCTATCCCCATCGTTTACGACAGAGATGGTCCGGTGAAATCTTACTTCGAATATTATTTTTCTTTCATAAAGCATAATTATTTAGCACTGCAATCTTGCAGTGCTTTTATTTCGCCTTTTGTTAAAGGACGATATAATCCTAAATCCAAGTCTTCCTCCAAAGAAATTGGTCCCATGGAACAGCGTTTTAAAAACAAAACCTCGTGTCCAAGGTGTAGACACATACGTTTTATTTGATGATACTTTCCTTCACAAATGGTGATTTCGATTTCTGACACGACAGCTTCCGGCAAAATCAGGGAGGTATCCTTCGGGTGTACCTTGGAGGAAAAATCATCTGAAAGATTATCAAAACGTGTTGTTGAAAGAATGCTCAACTTGGCTGGCAAGCATACGTCGCCTTTGTCAATTTCCATTCCTAGTGCAAAGGCTTCCACATCACGATCCGTCATGGCTCCGGAAACAATGGCGTAATAGGTTTTGTCCACGTGATGTCTGGGAGAAAGAAGCTGATGGGCCAAAGCACCGTCGTTGGTGATAATCAGTAAACCTTCCGTGTCTTTATCCAGACGACCTACAGGAAAAAGTTCCTTCCGTTTGTCTTCTGGTTTTATTAAATCTAAAATTGTTTTCTTGGAATTATCCTTTGTGGCGGAAATGACGCCTTGAGGTTTGTTTAAAAGATAATAGACATGTTCTTCGTAGGAAATGGCTTCGCCGTCAAAGGCCACCACATCCTCATTGGATACGTGAAAGGCTCCGTCGGTAATTACGGTATCGTTGACAGAGACCCGTCCACCTTTAATGTATTTTTTGGATTCACTTCTAGTACCGATTCCCATATCGGCCAAATATTTATCTAAACGCATACCATCCATTTATTAAAACATAAATTAATAAAACACCGCTGTTATATTCCAAGAATAAACTCTTTGATCTTGGGAGTGGTTTTAGCAGAATGAATCACATAACTGCCGTGATCTTCGCCGGAAAGGATTTCCAAAGTGGAATTTCCTATGGCGTCTTCCATTTTTTTGAATTCCTTTTGAGAGATTAAATCTTTTTGTCCACCCAACAATAATGTAGGACAGGAAATAGTAGATAAAGCATCAAAGGAAATGTGTGGTTCTTTTAACATCAGTTCAGATAAGGGACTGCCTGTCTTTTTAAATTCTCTTTTAATTTCTCTTCTTGCGCCGAAGGAGAGGGCGTCTGGTGTGGTGTTCGCGCCTGCTGCTATGATGTGTGAAAAAGAACCGGGAGATTTGATTTCTGCCAGTAATGCAACGATACCTCCATCTGAAAAACCAAAGATGGCAGGATTTTTTATGGAAAGAGAGGATATGAGATTCAATACGTCATCTGCCATATCTTCATAATGATATTCTTTTGGAGTGGCACTTAATCCCTGACCTCTGGAGTCAAGGGCATAGATGTCAAAATCCTGTGACAGCTTTTGACACAATTCATCAAAAATAGTATGGTCTTCTCCGTTTCCGTGAAGAAGAATCAGTGTTTTTTCTCCTTCCCCGAGATGTTCGTAATAAATAACCTGTGAGTTTAATTGAATATACATAAATTCGTCTCTCCTACCTTGCAGTATAAATGACAGTTTTTATTTTATCATATTTCTTCCCATAGGAAAGAAAAACCAAACAGAGGAAGACGTAAAATTTAGGAAACGATATTATGAATTCTTGCATGTCAACCCTTTTTATCTAAATCCACAAGTGTTACAATAGTTTTTGTGTTGGATAAGCTCTATCCGGCACAGGGGTTTAAAACTAAATATTACATTGAGGGGGAACATTTAAATGAAATTTAGACCTGGACAGACGATTCGGATTGGATTCGCATTCCTTTCCATTTGCGCCTTTTGGCAGCTTTACAACAATATTATGCCTCTGATTTTAACAGACACCTTTGGCATGGGCGAAACCATCAGTGGTGCAGTTATGGCAGCGGATAATGTGTTGGGACTTTTCCTATTACCTATTTTCGGAACTCTTTCCGATCGATGCAAAAATCCCATTGGACGAAGAAAACCTTTTATTTTGTTTGGTACCATTGCAGCGGTAGTGTTAATGATTTTTATCCCTTTGTTGGATAACAGTTATTATGCATCACCGTCTACAGCAAAAATGGTATTGTTCGTAGGTGTTTTGGGAGCACTTTTGGTAGCTATGGGAACTTATCGTAGCCCCGCGGTAGCTTTGATGCCGGATTTGACTCCGAAGAGATTCCGTAGTCAGGGAAATGCCATTATCAATTTAATGGGTGCTGTAGGTGGTATTTTATATCTTGGACTTGCAGCTGTTTTATATCCTCAGTCAAAAACCGAAGGTATGGAACACGTAAACTACATGCTGATTTTTGCCATTGTTGCCGGTATTATGATTCTGGCTTTGGTGATTGTTATGACCAGTGTAAACGAAGCAAAGCTTATGGTGGAAATGAAAGAATATGAAGATGCTCATCCTGAAGAAAATTTGGCAGTGGATGACGGAAGCGGAAACGAAGTACTTCCTCCGGAAGTAAAACGTAGCTTGGTTTTCTTGCTTTTTTCCGTTGCTCTTTGGTTTGTATCCTACAACGCAGTGGAAACCTGGTTTACAAAATTTGCTGCAGAAACCTGGGGCAAAAACCTAGGTGGAGCTTCTACTTGTTTATTGATTGCCAATGCGGGCGCTATTCTTTCCTACATTCCGGTAGGTTGGGTTTCCGGAAAAATCGGACGTAAAAAGAGTATCCTCGGCGGAATCATTATTATGACTGCCTGCTACTTGTTTGGCTTGTTCTTTACAAGCACTCATGATGCATTTTCAAACCTTTTGTATGTGGTTTTTGCTTTGATTGGTTTGGCATGGGCAGCAATCAACGTAAACTCTTTGCCTATGGTACTTGAAATGTGTAAGGGTAGTGATGTTGGTAAGTTTACCGGATACTACTACACCTTTAGTATGACGGCTCAGATTATTACACCAATCTTCTGTGGTTTCTTATTGGAACACATCGGATACAACATTTACTTTGTTTATGCGGCAACCTTTATGATTTTAGCCTTTATCACCATGAACTTTGTAAAACATGGAGATGCCAAAGAAGGAAAAACCGGATTGGAAGCCTTTGATTTTGATGATTAATAGAGAAAGAAGGAATGAAACATGTTAGTTTTGGCACATCGTGGCGCAAGCGGATACGCTCCGGAAAATACTATGGAGGCTTTTAAAAAAGCCATTGAGATGGGAGCAGACGGATTTGAACTGGATGTTCAGCTGACAAAGGACGGCGAAATCGTAGTTATTCATGATGAAAAGATTGACCGTACCTCAGACGGAAAAGGTTGGGTGAAGGATTACACCTTAGAAGAGCTTCGAAAATTCAACTTCAACAATCATATGAAAGAATATCCCCATGCGGATATTCCAACCATGCGTGAAGTGTTTGAATTGGTGAAACCCACAAACCTTGTGATTAATATTGAGATTAAAACAGGTATTGTATTCTATCCCATTGAAGAACAGTTGCTGGCCTTGACAAAGGAAATGGGAATGGAAGACCGAGTATTTTATTCATCCTTTAACCACTATACAGTGAAGAAAATCCATGAGTTGGATCCTTCCACTACCGTTGGATTTTTGTACGCAGATGGTCCCATTGATATGCCGCAGTACGGCGAGAAGCACGGCGTGAATGCCTTGCATCCGGCTCTTTACAATTTGCAGTATCCCGGTTTTGTGGAGGAGTGCAAAAAGCGTGGATTAAAACTTCATGTTTGGACAGTAAATGAAGAAGAATATGTGAAAATGTGTGTGGATGCACAGGTGGATTCTGTGATTACCAATTATCCGGATATGGCACGTCGGGTGATTGAACAGGCATAATTTTCTTGGGGAGTTTTGTGATTCGAAAGACATTTAGAATGAAAGGAAATGTTGGAGAAGGAAAGAATGAAGGATTATAAAGAAAAGAACTTCCTTTTTGGGGACAATAATTTTAACGAACGTATGGAAAAGGAAGTGGCGCCTCTTTTGCAACAGGTAAAAGAGGGAGATTTTTTGGGATATGACGGAAAGACGATTCATTATTATTATCTGATTAATAGTGAAGAAAAAGCTTCTGTGGTAATTTCTCACGGATTCTGCGAATTCTTCCCAAAGTATCATGAAATGACCTATTATTTTTATGAGGCTGGTTATTCCGTATTTTTTGTGGAACACAGAGGACACGGATATTCCTACAGGGAAACAGAGGAACTGGACCGCGTTCATGCTACCAGATTCCAGTCTTATGTGGATGACTTAAAACTCTTTGTAGATGGAGTGGTGAAAAAAGAGTCTTTGTCCCAAAAACTCTATTTGTATTCCCATTCCATGGGTGGTTGCATTGCTGCACTGTATTTGGAACAGTATCCCAAGGATTTTGAAAAGGCGATATTGTCTTCTCCAATGATGCAGTTAAACTTCCGGGGAACCTCTCCTTTGGCGGTAAAGGTGTTAATGCTTTGGTCCACCATTGCCCACTGGAATGAAAAGTACCTTCCCGGACAACATGGATTTGACGGAATCAATACCTATCCAAATTGCTCCGCACAATCAGAGGTACGCCACAACTACTTGTTTGAGTTTAAAAAGAAAAACAAAAACTATCAGATGAACGGTGGAACCTACGGCTGGTGCAAAGAGTCCTTAAAAGCTATGAAGCAGGTGATTAATGATGCGGCAAAGATTACCACACCCACCATTTTGTTTCAGGCGGGGCTGGATACCATGGTAGAGCCCGGTGGACAAAACAAGTTTTTGCAAAACAATCCCAACATTAAAAAATATGTATATCCCGATTCTAAGCATGAAATTTTCAATGCGTATGACAGTGATCGGAAGCAGTATTATATGCAGGTGCTGGATTTTTATCACGGTGAAGAGGCATAGGGATTGGAGGGAAGGAAAAGTTTTCCCGTTAAAAATCAAATAATGAAGAAAGAAATTTGGAAAAGGCACTTGAAAAAGTGCCTTTTTCTTGCGGTAAAAATGGAAATATGATAGTCTAAATCGTGGATTAAAAGGTTGGAGGAATGGATTATGGAAGAAAAAAGGGACAGACTTTTCAGTTTTGCCTGTCTTTTGACAGCCACCCTTTCTTATGTCTTTATCTGCCGGCCTTATGTGGGACTACCCATGGGAGGCCTATCCATCGGTTTGTTTTTTTATCACAGAAAAAAGTTTGAACCAAACCGAGTGGCCACCATTGGCGGAATACTGGCAGCAATCAATGTGGGTATGGCACTTTTGATTCTCTTGTTTTTCGCAATCTATTTTGGAATTTTGAATATGAACGATTCCATTGACTGGTCGGAGATTGTGAACTCCATAGAATTTTATTAAACAGGGAGGATTTATGGACGAGAATAATAAGATGGAAAATAAGGGCTTGTCTGAAGAATATTTTCAGGAAGAAAATCAGACTTCTACTTATACAAACAACGACACAAACAATACTACGGAATCCTGGGGAAACACTTCCGGGAATCATTATGAAAATCCCTATGGGGGAAGTACATCCGGAGGCTCTTCTTACGGAGAAAACCCTTATGGCGGAAGCTATTCACAAAACGAATACACCAGTGACAGAAATTACGGACAAAAGGACAAGAAACTTGGATTTGGTATTGCTTCTTTGGTTTTGGGTATTATTTCATTGGTATTTTTCTGCAGTTGCCTCAATGTAATTACCGGTATTTTGGCGATTATTTTTGGTGTATTGCAGTTAGCAAAATACAAACCCCATGGAAAAGGATTGGCAATCGCCGGTATTGTGACTGCCGCAATTTCCATTATTTTATTGGTGGTATTTTACGGATTGGTAGGTTCCAATGCGGCACTTCAGAAGTCTATTTTGGACGAGTATGAAGATATCTATGATTATGATTTCAATGACTCCGAAGATGTGGAACAGTTTTTAGAAGACTATTCAGAGTCACTCTAAAATTACTAAAGAAAAGATTATTTACATAGAAGGGAAAATTGTAAACAAATGTACAAAAAAGTTGACACAGATTTAAATTTCGTAGACAGAGAGAAAGCGATTGAAAAGTTTTGGGATGAAAACGACATCTTCCAAAAATCTATGGATTCCCGAAAAGAAGGAGAAACCTATACTTTTTATGATGGCCCTCCTACAGCAAACGGAAAGCCTCATATCGGTCACGTTTTAACACGTGTTATCAAAGATATGATTCCCCGTTACCAGACAATGAAGGGCAAATATGTTCCTCGTAAAGCAGGTTGGGATACGCACGGACTTCCCGTTGAATTGGAAGTAGAAAAGCTTCTTGGATTAAACGGTAAGGAACAAATCGAAGAATACGGAATGGAACCTTTCATTGACAAATGTAAGGAATCTGTTTGGAAATACAAAGGAATGTGGGAAGACTTCTCCGGAACCGTTGGATTCTGGGCTGATATGGATGATCCCTACGTTACCTATGACGACAACTTTATTGAGTCCGAATGGTGGGCTTTGAAAGAAATCTGGGACAAGAAGCTTTTATACAAGGGATTTAAGGTAGTTCCTTATTGTCCTCGTTGCGGAACTCCCCTTTCTTCTCAGGAAGTTGCTCAGGGTTATAAGACCTTAAAAGAGCGTTCTGCTATCGTTCGCTTCAAGGTTTCCGGCGAAGATGCATACTTTTTGGCATGGACCACAACACCTTGGACCTTGCCTTCCAACGTGGCACTTTGTGTAAACCCTCATGAGACTTACGTAAAGGTAAAAGCAAAAGACGGCTATACCTATTATTTGGCAAAGGCATTGGCTGACAGTGTTCTTTCTTCATTGGTAGAAGAAGGCTCTGATGAAAAAGCCTATGAAGTATTGGAAACTTATACCGGTAAAGATTTGGAATACAAAGAGTTTGAGCCTCTTTATGATTGTGCAAAGGTTCGTGCAGACAAGCAGCACAAGAAGGGCTTCTTTGTAACCTGTGATGAGTACGTTACTATGACAGATGGTACCGGTATCGTACATATTGCACCTGCTTTCGGTGAAGATGATGCAAACGTAGGAAGAAACTACGACCTTCCTTTCGTTCAGATGGTAAACGAAAAAGGTGAGATGTTGGATGAAACTCCCTTTGGCGGTATGCGTGCAAAGCCTACCCAGGCTGAAATGGATAAGGGAGTAAAATCTGCGGATCCCGAAGTTTTGATTGAGTTGGATAAGCGGGGACTTTTGTTTGCAGCTCCTAAGTTTGAACATGATTATCCTCACTGCTGGAGATGTGATACACCATTGATTTACTACGCAAGAGAATCATGGTTTATCAAAATGACAGAAGTAAAAGAGGATTTGATTCGAAACAACAATACCGTTAACTGGATTCCTGAATCTATTGGTAAGGGACGTTTTGGTGATTGGTTGGAAAATATTCAGGACTGGGGTATTTCCCGTAACCGTTACTGGGGAACTCCTTTAAATATCTGGGAATGTGAAGACTGCGGACACAGAGAAGCAATCGGTTCCCGCCAGGAATTGGCAGAACGTAGCGGCAACCCTGAAAATGCAAAGGTGGAATTACACAGACCTTATATTGATGAGGTTACCTTTACTTGCCCGGACTGTGGCAAGACCATGCGCCGTGTACCGGAAGTAATTGACTGCTGGTTCGATAGTGGTGCAATGCCTTTTGCTCAGCATCATTATCCTTTTGAAAACAAAGATAAGTTTGAGCAGCAGTTCCCTGCCAAGTTTATTTCAGAAGCAGTGGATCAGACCAGAGGATGGTTCTACTCATTAATGGCTGAATCTACCCTTTTATTTAACAAGGCTCCTTATGAGAATGTTATCGTTTTGGGACACGTTCAGGATGAAAACGGACAGAAGATGTCTAAGTCTAAGGGAAATGCAGTAGATCCTTTCGATGCATTGGAAACCTATGGCGCCGATGCCATCAGATGGTATTTCTACATCAATTCCGCTCCCTGGCTTCCGAACCGTTTCCACGGAAAGGCAGTTCAGGAAGGACAGAGAAAGTTCATGGGAACCCTTTGGAACACCTATGCATTCTTTATCCTTTATGCAAATATTGATGAGTTTGATGCTACAAAATACACCTTGGATTATGACAAGCTTTCCGTAATGGATAAATGGGCTCTTTCCCGTTTGAATTCTACGGTAAAAGAAGTAGACAATCGTTTGGGCAACTATCAGATTCCGGAAGCTGCTCGTGCTTTGGATTCCTTTGTGGATGATTTGTCTAACTGGTATGTTCGTCGTAGCCGTGAACGTTTCTGGGCAAAGGGAATGGAACAGGACAAGATCAATGCTTACATGACCCTTTATACCTGCCTTGTTACTATTTCAAAGGCAGCAGCACCTATGATTCCGTTTATGACAGAAGAAATCTATCAGAACATGGTTCGCTCATTGGATAAGAGCGCTCCCGAGTCTATTCATTTGTGTGACTTCCCTGCTGTGGAAGAAGCTTGGATTGACGAAGAGTTGGAAGAAAACATGAAGGAACTTTTGAAGATTGTTGTATTTGGACGTGCTTGCCGAAATGCTGCAAACATCAAAAACCGTCAGCCCATTGGTGAAATGTTCATCAAAGCGGAACATGAGTTACCGGAATACTATGTTGAAATTATCGAGGACGAATTAAATGTGAAGCATGCGGAGTTCTCTGAAGACGTATCTGCAGCTACCACATACTCCTTCAAACCTCAGCTTCGTACCGTTGGACCGAAGTACGGCAAATTCTTAAAGGGCATTCAGGAAGCTTTGGCTTCTTTGGATGGAAATGCAGCTTATGCCACATTAAAGAACGAAGGATTTATTACCCTTCCTGATGTGGATGCATCCATCAAGCTTGCAGAAGAAGATTTGTTGATTACCCAGGAATCTCAGAGTGGATTTGTTTCTGACGGAGATAACGAAGTAACCGTTGTATTAAATACCAATCTTACAGATGAACTTTTAGAGGAAGGTTTCGAAAGAGAATTGATTTCAAAGATTCAGACGATGAGAAAAGAAGCCGGATTCGAAGTTATGGATCATATCAGCGTTGGCTACGAAGGCTCTTCAAAGATTGAAGAAATCTTTGAAAAGTACGGAGAGAGTATTGCAGAGGAAGTTTTGGCAACAAACCTTCAGAAGGGAAGCGTAGGGGGATATGATAAAGCTTGGAATATTAATGGGGAAAAGGTCAACCTCAGCGTTGCAAAAAACAACGGATAATGCACAACTGATAAATACGAAAGAGGGAGAGGATAAAACTATGAAGAATACGACTTTTGATAAAGCAAAAATCAAATCAGAAATCAAGGAAAATATTCGTCGATTGTACCGAAAAGATTTGGATGAAGCATCCAATCAGGAAGTGTATCAGGCAGTTTCACTGGTTGTAAAAGACTATGTGATTGATGACTGGCTAAAGACACAAAAGGCAATCAACGAACAGGATCCGAAGATTGTGTACTATATGTCCATGGAGTTTTTGATTGGTCGTTTGTTGGGGAACAATATGATCAATTTAAAGGCTTATCAGCCGGTGAAAGAAGCTTTGGACGAATTGGGCTTCGACCTTGAAAACATCGAGGACGAAGAGCCGGATCCGGCACTAGGAAACGGTGGTCTTGGTCGATTGGCAGCCTGCTTTTTGGATTCTTTGTCCACCTTGGGCTATGCAGCTTACGGATGCGGTATTCGTTATCGCTATGGTATGTTCAAACAGAAAATCGAAGATGGCAATCAAAAGGAAATTCCCGATGATTGGTTGAAAAACGGTTATCCTTTTGAACTGAAGCGTTCTGAATATGAATACGAAGTTAAATTCGGAGGCTACGTGGTATCTGAGGACAAGGGCGACGGAAGAATTGAATTCATTCAAAAGGATTACAGCTCCGTTATGGCGGTTCCGTATGATATGCCAATTGTGGGATACGGCAATAAAGTCGTAAACTCTCTTATGATTTGGGATGCGGTTCCCAAGCAGGTATTCTCTTTGGAAAGCTTCGATAAAGGTGATTATCAAAAGGCTGTGGAAGATGAAAACTTGGCCAGAAGTTTGGTGGAAGTATTATATCCCAACGACAATCACGTTTCCGGTAAGGAACTTCGTTTGAAACAGCAGTACTTCTTTGTGTCTGCTTCATTGCAGAGAGCCATTGCCAAGTTCTTGCGCAATCACAAAGATTTACATGATTTGCCGAAAAAGGTTACCTTCCAGATGAACGACACCCATCCTACTTTAACTGTTGCGGAATTAATGCGATTGTTAATGGATGAGCATGGCATGGGTTGGGATGAAGCCTGGGAGGTTACCACAAAGTGTGTGGCTTACACAAATCATACCATTATGGCGGAAGCTTTGGAGAAATGGCCGATTGAAATCTTCTCACGTTTGCTTCCTCGTATTTACAATATTGTGGAAGAGATTAACCGCCGTTTCTGCCTGGACATTGAGCAGAAATTCCCCGGTGACTATGATAAGAAACAGCGTATGGCCATTGTCTGCGACGGTCAGGTTAAGATGGCACACCTTGCAATCTGCGCCGGCTATTCTGTAAACGGTGTGGCTGCCTTGCATACAGAGATTCTCAAGAAGCAGTCTTTGAAGGATTTCTATGATATGTATCCGGAGAAGTTCAACAATAAGACTAACGGTATTACCCAGAGAAGATTTTTGCTTCACGGAAATCCTTTGCTTGCAGAGTGGGTAACTGACCACATTGGACCGGAATGGATTACGGATTTGTCCAACATGAAGAAGTTGGAAGTTTATGCCGGAGATAAAAAAGCCCAGAGTGAATTTATGAATATTAAGTACAAAAACAAGGTACGCCTTGCTAAGTACATTAAGGAACACAACGGAATTGAAGTAGATCCCCGCTCCATTTTCGATGTTCAGGTAAAACGTTTACATGAGTACAAGAGACAGTTGTTAAATATCTTGCATGTCATGTATTTGTACAATGAAATGAAGGATCATCCGGAGAGAGAATACTATCCCAGAACCTTTATTTTCGGAGCAAAAGCTGCGGCAGGTTATCAGATTGCCAAGCTTACCATCAAGTTGATTAACAATGTGGCTTTGGTAATTAATAATGATCCCTCCATCAACGGAAAGTTAAAGGTTGTATTCATTGAAGATTACCGCGTATCCAATGCAGAATGGATTTTTGCGGCAGCAGATGTTTCAGAACAGATTTCCACTGCTTCTAAGGAGGCTTCCGGAACCGGTAACATGAAGTTCATGTTAAACGGTGCGGTTACCATTGGTACCATGGATGGAGCAAATGTGGAAATGGTACAGGAAATGGGCGAAGAAAATGCATTTATCTTTGGTATGAGTGCAGATGAAGTCATTGCCCACGAACAGAATCGTGACTACGATCCCATGGGTATCTTTAACAACGACCAGGATATTCGACGGGTATTGATGCAGTTGATTAATGGATTCTATTCACCTAATGATCCGGAACTGTTCCGACCGATTTACAATTCTTTGTTGAATACACAAAATACTCAGTATGCGGACACTTACTTTAATCTTTTGGATTTCCGTTCCTATGCGGAAACCAGAGCAAAGATTGAAGAAGCATATAAAGATGAAGAACGTTGGGCAAAGATGGCAATTTTAAACGTTGCCAACGTTGGAAAATTCTCTTCTGATCGTACCATTCAAGAGTATGTAGATGATATTTGGAAACTGGATAAAATAACAGTTCGATAAGATTAGTTAGCGAAACGCTTTCGGGCGTTTCGCTTTTTTTACAGATAATTTGATGAATTTAGGAAAAATAGTAGTGTATTGTTTGGAGTTTTTGGAAAAATGGGGTAAAATAGAATTAGCATAATATACTTATATACAGTCTTAGCAAAATCATAATAAAGGGGAAAGTGTATGGCTACATATCGAAGACTTGGTGAACTTCTTATTGCAGCAGGTACCATCAACGAAGAACAGTTGAACCGTGCATTGGAAATTCAAAAAGAATCCAAAGATAGACTGGGAACAGTTTTAATTGATAATAATATTATTACAGAGGATCAGTTAATTGAATCCTTACAGATGCAGCTTGGTATTGAGTATGTGGATTTAACACAGGTGAAAATTCCAATCGAGCTGGCTTCTGCAGTGCCAAAAACCATTGCAAAACAATACAACGTGGTTCCGGTACAGATTGTAAGGGATGAGATTTATTTGGCGATGAGCGATCCTCTGAATTTTTATGCCATTGAAGAGGTAAAAAAATCTGCCCGTAAAAAAGTCATACCTATGGTTGCCCGTTCTTCTTCCGTTGAATATGCTATTCAGGTTTTATACGGAAACGAAGGTGCTGCCAAAGCCATTGAGGAGATGAAGATGGAGTCGGCTGCAGCCGGTGGACCAGAACAGCAGGTGACCGCATCCGCTTTTTCTGCCAATGTGATAGGAGATGATTCTGTATCCAACGCTCCTACCATTCGATTGGTTAATTCCATAATTGAAAGAGCTGTGGACGAAAGAGCCAGTGATATTCATATCGAACCCAGAGAAGAGAATCTCTACGTTCGAATGAGAATTGACGGACTTATGCGGGAGATTTTAACGGTGCCCAAGGATTTACAGAATTCTGTTATTTCCCGTATTAAGGTGGTATCCGGTTTGGATATTGCAGAGAGAAGAGTACCTCAGGATGGACGATTCAATGTTCACGCCAGAGGAAAAGATATTGATTTACGTGTATCTACTTTGCCTACGGTTTACGGTGAAAAAATCGTTGCCCGTCTTTTAGATAAGTCGGACGGCAGAGTGACCAAAGAAAAGGTTGGGCTCACCGGTAGGGATGAAGAGATTTTTGACAAGATGATGCAGTGGCATTCCGGTGTAATTCTTTTGGTAGGACCTACAGGATCCGGTAAAACCACTACCATGTATGCCATGATTAACGAGTTAAACAAACCGGAGGTAAATCTGGTTACACTGGAGGATCCGGTAGAGTACAACGTAGATGGCGTAAATCAGGTTCAGATTAATGAAAAAACCGGTATGACCTTTGCTGCCGGTCTTCGAGCTATTTTAAGACAGGATCCGGATATTGTTGCAGTAGGTGAGATTCGAGACGGCGAAACAGCAGAGATTGCTATGAGAGCTGCTATTACAGGCCGTTTGGTTCTTTCTACCATTCATACCAATGATGCCGTGGGTACGATAGAGCGTTTGCAGGATATTGGTGTTGAGCCTTATCTGACCGCTTCAGCTTTACGTGGTATTATTTCCCAGCGTTTGGTTCGCCGTATCTGCCCTGAGTGTAAAGAGGAGTATACGCCGGAGGAAGAGGAACTTGAGAATTTAAGACTTCCCCCAAAACCGGGTATGAAGTTCTATCGTGGAACAGGTTGCCCCAATTGCTTTAACACAGGTTATCGTGGCAGAGCAGCTATTTTTGAAATGCTTCCCATGAATCAGGCAGTAAGAGAACTGATTTCCGAAAAAGAGAAGCGTTCCGTGATTGAAGAAAAACTGAAATCCGCACAAACAGGATTTGTTTCTATGAGAGAAAATGCACTTCGTATGATGATGGAGGGAATCACCTCCTCAGAAGAAGTAATGAGAGTGACAAATGAGGAGGATTAAAGGATGATGACAGTAGATGAACTGGTGGCAAAAGCAAAACAGGACGGAGGTTCTGATATTCATTTGATCGCAGGTCTTCCTCCGAAATACAGAGTCAGTGGTGGCCTCGAGGACATGTCTCCTGAGGTGATTAGCGAGGAAGATGCATTTCAATATGCAAAAGTATTGGGAGGTGAAGAGGGCTTTGAGACCCTTATGAAGGTTGGAGAATTAGATGCGGCAGGTACATTTGCAGGAAACCGTTGTCGTATTCATATCTTTAAACAGCAGGGAGTTCCCTCTGTGGCCCTTCGACTTTTAAGTGAACATATTCCGGATTTGGGAGGCCTTGGACTTCCTCCCGCTGTTATGGAATTGGTAAACCTTCACAAAGGTATTGTGTTGGTTACCGGTGAAACCGGATCCGGTAAGTCTACCACCTTGGCAGCTTTGATTGACAAGATTAATCACACCCATAAGAGCCATATTGTTACCCTTGAGGATCCCGTTGAGTACATCTACAAACCTGATTTATGTGCCATTAATCAGCGTGAGGTAGGAAAAGATACTGCAAGCTTTTCAGAGGGATTACGAGCATCTCTTCGTGAAGACCCCAACGTTATTCTTATTGGTGAAATGAGAGATAAAGATACCATTGAAACAGCGATTACGGCTGCTGAAACCGGACATTTGGTATTTGGAACCCTTCATACCGGTTCGGCTTCGGATTCCATTGACCGTATGGTACAGGTATTCCCGGAGGGACTGCAGAATCAAATACGACTTCAGTTATCTATGTGCTTGGTAGCGGTTATAACTCAGCAGTTGGTTCCGAAAAAGGGCGGCGGACGTTCCCTGGCAGTAGAGTATATGCAGGTGACAGATGCCATTCGAAATCTGATTCGTTCCGGAAATACACCACAGATTGCCAATGCGGTAGCTACATCTGCAGCCATTGGTGGACAGACAATGGATCAGGCTTTGGTTCGCTTGGTTCGCTCTGGTGATATAACAAAAGAGACAGCGCTTTCTTATGCTCATGATGAAGCATATGTGAAGAAAAATGCAATTTAGCATAATGGAAAGAGGAGATTGATTTGATTACGTACAAGTATTCCGCAGTTTCAAAAGATGGAATGAAGGTAAACGGAGTCATCGAAGGCTACAATGAAATGGATGCCATCGATCGCATTAAGGCGGATTATGATATTGTTTTGAAAGTTACCCCCATGGAGGAAGCCAAGGAAAGCATTCTCACAAGAGAATTGGGCGGTACCAAATTAAACAATAAAGAATTCACCGTTATGTGTTCTCAGTTTGCGATTATTATCAAGTCCGGTATTCCTATTGCAAGAGCAGTAACATTGGTGTATGAAAAGACCACGGATAAAGCGTTGAAGAAGTTGTTGAAGAAAGTATCAACTGACGTGGAGGGTGGACGTTCTCTGGCAGCCAGCTTTGAAGAAAACGGCGCAGGGCTTCTTCCTCAGACATTTATCGAGTCCATTCGTGCCGGAGAGGAATCAGGAAATCTTAATACTGCTTTTGAGTCTATGTATGAACACTTCGATAAGCAGACGAAAATCGGGGCCAAGGTAAAAGGTGCATTGATGTATCCGGCATTCGTTCTTGTTTTGGGAATTGTGGTAGTTATCGTTATGATGGTAAAGGTAATTCCCACCTTTATAAATATTTTTGATGGATTAGATGCAGAGTTGCCTGCCATTACAAAATCCTTAATCGCAGTATCCACATTTTTCCAACATTACTGGGCACTGCTGGCAGTGATTGCTATCGTTGGATTTATTGCATATAAGGTATATGGAAATACAGAAGAAGGACGGATTAAACTGGCTAAGAATAGCCTAAAACTTCCGGTGCTTGGAAATATTCAGCAACTAAATGCAGCTTCTCAGTTTTCAAATACGTTAGTAACCATGATTGATGCAGGACTTCCTTTAACGAAGGCGGTTAGCATTACTGCAAAAGCATTGGACAATTACTATATTTCCCAGGAAGTAGGAAAGATGACCGGCCAGATTGAAGAGGGCCATACCCTTGGGGATGCTATGAGAGACAGTGGCTGTATGCCGGATATTCTCACTGATATGACAGCGGTTGGAGAGGAATCGGGAGAATTATCCGAGACCTTATCTACCATTGCCGCTTATTATGACTCAGAGCTTGCAACAGCCATCAGTGAAGCGCTGGCAAAGCTGGAGCCCACGATTTTAGTAGTAATAGCAGCCTTTGCAGGATATGTGGTAGTTGCCATTTACGTGGCTATGTTTAGCATGTATGGCTCCATGTAGAATTTGTAGAAAGACTAGAATATAAATAGAGTAGAACCATTTATGAGATTAATAGAGTTTAGTGACTTAGAGACTTGGATGATTGTTTATTTTGCCGTACTGGTTTTCATATTGGGAGCAGTCTTTGGTTCGTTTTTGAACTGTGCGGCATGGCGGATTGCCAGAAAGATGGATTTTGTAAAATCCAGAAGTATTTGCCCAAAGTGTCAACATGTTTTGGGAATTTTGGATTTGATTCCCATTGTCAGTTACTTCATTGGAAAGGGCAGATGCAGATATTGTGGAGAAAAGATTTCTCCTCGATATCCGATTACAGAGTTTTTATTTGGAACAGCAGCCCTTGTGATGTTTTTTCAAAACGGTATTTCCCTATTGTTCTTAAGAAACTTTGTATTTGCCTGTTGCCTGTTTTGCCTGAGTTTGGTGGATTTGGAGATTTATGAAATCCCCGATGGCTGCCTTTTGATTTCTTTAGTGGCCTGGGCGGTTTCTCTTCCATTTTTGAATGTGGGCTGGATGTATATCTTAGGGCATATTGGTGCAGCATTTTTATTTGGAATCGGATTTTTGACCCTTTCCCTTATAATGGACAGGGTTCTAAAAAAGGAAAGCCTTGGTGGCGGAGACATTAAGCTGTTTTTTGTTTCCGGATTGTACCTGGGAGTAATCGGCGGTATGTTTGCCGTAGTTTTAGCAGCATTGCTGGGATTGGTATTTGCAAAAGGAAAAGAGAAAATTCCATTTGGTCCATTTATATCCGTTGCTACCTGGTGTATGTTGATTTTTGGTGAACCATTGGTGAACTGGTACATGAGTTTACTATTGATATAGTTATTATATTTATATTTAAGAAAAGAGAAGAGAAGAGATATGGCAAATTTATTGGGAATTGACATCGGACACGAAAGATTAAAACTTGTTTTAATGTCCGGCGGAAAAGTGAAAAAAAGCGTTGTGGTAGAGATGCCGGAAAATCTTGTGAAAAATGGTATCGTTGTTTCTCAGGAGACCATGGGCGAGTTTTTGCGGGAGACTATGAAGGAAAATGGATTGTCTGCATCAAAGGCTGCTTTGGTTATGACAGGAGAGCGGGTTTACGTTCGAAATGTAACGATGCCTCTTATGACAGCAGAACAGCTATTGTACAACCTTCCTTATGAGTTTAGGGATTATATCACCGAGGAGTTAAAGGATTACATTTTTGATTATGCAATCCGCGCTGTAGATGAGGAAGAGCGTTCTATGGAAGTGCTGGCGGCAGCAGTTCCAAAGGAGTTGATGGATTCCTCAAGAGCTATTCTTCGAAAAGCAGGCTTAAAACTGGTGAAAGCAGCGCCTTTGATCTGTGCTTACCGTGCATTGATTAAAAAATACGAAGCAGTTCATGAGGAAAGAGATTACTGTATTTTGAACCTTGGATATCAGTCCATACGTATGGATGTATTCCACGGATCTGAATACTTAACCACCCACGTGTTGGATACCGGTTTGTACACCGTAGATTCGATTTTGGCGGAGAGTATGGGAGTGGATGAACACATTGCCCACACCTATCTTATAACCAACCATAAAAACTGTCAGGATAGTGATGAGTGTAAAAATGCCTTTACCAATATTGCTGTGGAACTTATGCGAACCATGAACTTCTTGCGATACAGTATGCAGGATAACAACCTGGATGAAATCTGGGTTTGTGGTGGTGGAGCCAATATTCCAAACCTTAGAAGTGCTATTTCGGAGCAGTTGGATATGCCGGTTTTTTCGGCTTGGGATAAGTTTGTCGGAACTGAAAACAAGAATGTGGAAGAGGGAGATTCTTTGCTTCAGGCTATGGGAATCTTACAGGATGTGTAAATGGATAATTTCAACGAAAAAGTAGAAGAAAAAGTAGAACAAAATAATACGAAAGGGAAAATCTTAAAGAAGGTAAGCTATCCCACAAAGGATAAGATTAACTTTGCTGATGTTGGAGTAGCTCCCATGAAGATTGAGGTACTTGTGCCCGCCATTGTGCTTATTATTGTATGTGCTTGCCTGCTTTCCAAGTTTTTCGTAGTGGATCGCTTGGTGGCCTACAACAAACTGGCGTCAGAAGTGAACTCTTTAGAAAACCGCTTAGATGAAGCAAATACAAAGATTGAATCCTACGGAGAACTGGAAGAGGAGTATTCCCATTATACTTATTCAGGTATGACTACAGAGGAGATGATTTTGCAAAACCGTGTAGACATTGTAAACCTGATTAATAAGTATATTTTGGACAAGGCCGAAGTGGGCTCTTGGACTATTTCCGGAAATGAAATCAGCATTCCAATCACGGGAGTTACCTTCCAGGAAATCGGAAATATTGTTGCCGATATTGAGGAGGACTCCATGGTGGATCACTGTGAAGTAATTGCTGCCTCTACCAATGATAACGGTATTGTTTATAATTCAGCTACATCAGACATGTCAGCATTAAGCGGAACAGATGGAGCTACAGCTCAGGTTACAATTTATCTTAAAGACGTAGAACAGGAAGATGACACTTTAGATTCTACCTCCGAAAATACTACAGAAAGTGAGGTGGATTAAATGAAGTTTTTAAGCAAAGATTTTACACAACGTGAAAAAATTCTTCTGGTGATTTTAGCCATTCTTTTGGTTTTGGTGTTCTATTATTACGCAGTGGATATGCCCCTTCGAAATCAGGAGGAGATATTGAATGCGCAAAAGTCCGTTTTGGAAACGGACGTGCAAGTTGCTGAGGCAAAGGTGGCAGAATACGAAAAGATGGAAGAGACCCTTAAGAATGTGGATGCCAATGCCAGTCGTATGGAAAGCTACAACAATCGTACCAATGAAATTAACTTTTTAAATGATTTGTTGGCCAAAACATCAGCTTATTCCATTGGTTTTTCACCGGTTACGGTAGAAGGTAATCAGGTTCGAAGAGAATTTTCCCTTGCCTATACATGTGGCAGCTATTCAGAAGCTATGGATTTATTAAAACAGCTTTCACAGTGCAAATATAGATGTCTGATTTCAGATGTAAGCTGTGCGCCGGTAGATACAAACACTGCTTTGAACGGAGCGGTAAATGTGAGTGCAAATGCTACCTTCTATGAGACGTTGGTGAATAAAACCACAGAGGCAGGTTTACCGGAAGCGGAGCCTGAAGAACAAACAACGACAGCAGAGGAAGATGCTGCAGCATTACAATAATGTTTTTATAATACGTAATCATTGGGCACTGACGTATTCGTCGGTGCCTATTAATGTATAAACATACACATTCAGTTGAAAATATATACAGAATCCATCTGTTGTGAAAGAGAAAAATATTTTGTATGATGAGAGAGAAATTGAAGACAGGAAGTAATTGAACATGATTGATGTTATCATACTAATATTTGAAATTATAGGAACTGTTGCATTTGCTGTATCCGGAGCTCTCGTTGCAGTTGAGAAAAAAATGGATATTTTGGGCGTTATGCTCATGGGTCTGACTACAGCGGTAGGTGGAGGTGTAATCAGAGATATATTAATCGGAAACATTCCGCCGGCGGCTTTTCGGGACCCTATATATGCAGTTATTGCTCTAATCACTTCTTTGATAGTTTTCTTACCAAGGGTTCGGAAATTCTTTGGAGAAATTAAAACAAAATTTGATTTAGCACTTTTGCTTATGGATACACTGGGGCTAGGCGTTTTTACCGTTGTTGGAGTTGCCGTATGTAAAACAACAGTAGCGGATTGCGGATTGTTTTTGGCAATCTTTGTAGGAACGATTACCGGAGTGGGCGGTAGTATTCTTCGGGATGTTTTAGCTGGGAATACCCCCTATGTTTTTGTAAAGCATTTTTATGCCTGTGCCTCTATTATCGGCTCTATTATGTGCGCAGTGGTTTGGAATTTTACCGGCAAAGTAGCAGCCATGATTTTGGGAGCGGCAGTGGTTGTACTTCTTCGTGGATTGGCTGCACATTTCCGATGGAAGTTACCTAGGGCATAACATTACTCGCTTTCTGTGAAGCCGCTATTTTCTCTGTGGAGATATTCCATATAGTCGTCATCCATCTCTCGTTGAATGAGGTTTGCAACATCCTCTGCCTTTTGCGTGGCGGTGTCTTCAATGTCATCTTCTAAGCCGGTCAAAGCCTTGAAGGGAGCAAATTGAGCTGCCCGATTAATGGCATCCATTCTGGGGTGCCGCTTGGAAGTGGGATGCTCCATATTTATGATGTTTTCGTATTTTTTGATCTCGTCCATGCTGATTCTCCGAATATATTGGTGTGTATTATTAAAACACAAGCTTATAATTTTTGCCTGATTCTTCATATCTATTATAGCGGATAATTCGTTGTCATTCATTGTATATTTTTTGCATCAGTCCGACTGCCATGCCCTCCTGCTGCTTTGTCTGCGGATGAAGAAACTCTAGATGCTATACTCGCATCTTTTATTCTTTTGTGTCCGGACAAGAATTTATAATTCTACCGCAAGATGTGTGCCTGACAAAGACTTGAATAGATTAAAATATGCGCTTTCTCACAACTCAAGGTGAGCCGAGCGCTTTATAGCGAGCTTAGAAAAAAAGAAGCATGTTTTTTACAGATGTCGGTACGAGGTGCCATGGACGGCACCGAGAACACATAACCGAAATGGACTGAGATTGTGTGTGGTACCGACATCTAAAAACATGCTTCGTCTTTTTTCTTAGCAAGCGGTGACTTAAGCCGGCTCACCTTGAGT
>JAILJP010000018.1 GCA_024694625.1 Lachnospiraceae bacterium
CTAGGTGGGTTACCGCAACTCATCTTTTGCCGTCCACTAGCGTCAAAGACGGAGGCATGACAGCCAATGAGAAATATAGGAGTCCCGTTTAAAGTAAATGTAGGTTCAAAATACAACAGGTCTTAATAGCATCTTGAGCCATTTCCATTATATCATGAACCTACATGAAAAATCTATATTCCCCGAAAGGGTTTTGTATTATTATCGCTTAATTGTCTTAGTAGCACTGTAATTCTTAACTGTTTTAGAATTCTTCATAGCAGTGATGCGGTAAGAATATTTCTTTCCCGTCTTTGCAGATGTATCGGTGTAAGAAGTACTCTTGCATTTCTTTGCAACAACCTTCCAAGAACCACCGGAAACCTTACGCTCTACAATATAATACTTTGCACCGGAAACCTTTTTCCAAGAAACGGTTACACCCTTGGTTGCCTTTTTCAACTTCACACTTGAGGGCTTATCCAATGTCTTGATGCTTCCTGCAGACATATACATGGAAGACTCAGAGGGAGAAGTATCAAGATTTGCCTTTGGAATACTGTAGCTCTTCCAAATACTTTCCGGATAATGAGAATAATAAGAATCTAACATGTTGTAGTTTCTATAATTATAATCATAGATGAAGTTTTGGTCATTTCTTAAGGTGTACTCATAGTAATAAGAATCTGCTTTGCCGTCACCGTTCAAATCGTACTGGTTATCCAAATCATCCCAGGTAACGTCCATGTTGTACCAGTTACCATGAATCTTTACCATGTTCCACTCATGTTCATATCCCACAAGAGAACTGGTTAAAATCAAAGTATCAATTCCTGCTGCTTCACAAATAACAGTAAAAGCAGAAGAATATCCGGCACATACTGATTTATTGTCACAAAATACACTATATGCAGACTGATCATAAGTAGAAGTTGCATAATTTACTTTATTGCAAACCAATGCCTGTGCCTTGGTAATCTTCTTCATAAGAGAAGACTGCTTTTTAATCTGCTTTACCCAAGAATTAATGGTATTGTTTGCCTTCTTTGTGCAAGACATTCTGGTAGAACCCTTTGCAAACTGAGGATAAGCAGTCAAAGCATAAACATAACCGGAACTGTATCCCGAAACAAATCCATGATCCAAGAAATAATACTGAGGATTGGAATATGCAAAGATCTGAAGCACGCGAATTGTATCTGTTCTGCTTAAGCTAGAGGAAACAGGATCCAAATAATAAAAGGTACCGTAATCAGGATCATAACTTGAAGAACAGTTGGTTTTTTTGTTCAGATACTTCTGACATACCTTTTGCAATTCTTTATAGAAAGCTTTTTGTTTTGCAGACATTTTTCCGTAGAAATAGTCTGAACCGTAACCGGTCCACTTATAAGTTTCACTTGCTCCATAATAAGATGCAAGTACGTGGTTTGCCTGATATTTAATGGATGAAATCTTTTTTAAATCAGAATTGGAAAAATGATACTCTTTCCCCTTTAATAAATCGCCAGTAGGAAGATCATCCACTACCTCTTCATAGGAATAATCCGCTTCTGCCGCTTTTACCTCGGAAATATTGGAAGTAAAAGGAAAAGAAACTCCAGTAAACAACATTGTGGCTGCCAATAGTCCACAAAACAGTTTCGACATTTTTTTCATAATTTTTCCCTCGCAAAAAAACATATACTCCGTCACAAGGCTGTGACGATTTCATATTATAACACAAATATAACTTTTTGTACCAAAAAAACTCCCCCGATTGTCATCGAAGGAGTTTCCAAATGTTTTTATTTCTTTGTGATATATCCCTGTGCCTTTAAGAGTTCTGCACAAAGTACCGCACCACCTGCAGCACCACGAACGGTGTTGTGGGAAAGTCCCACAAACTTCCAATCATAAATAGAGTCTTCTCTCAAACGTCCTACAGAGATTCCCATACCATTTTCATAGTTTACATCCAACTGTACCTGAGGACGGTTATCCTCTTCCAAATACTGGATGAACTGCTTAGGAGCAGAAGGAAGATCCAATTCCTGGGGAGCACCCTTGTAAGAAGTCATAGCCTCTACCAACTGTTCCTTTGTAGGCTTCTTTTTAAATTTCACAAATACAGTAGCTGTATGTCCGTTTAAGACCGGAACACGGATGCACTGTGAGGTAATCTTAATATCATCTGCAGGTACGATTTCGCCCTTTGCTTCATCAATATGACCCCAGATACGAAGAGGTTCTTTTTCTGACTTTTCTTCTTCTCCGCCGATGTAAGGGATGATGTTTCCATCCATTTCCGGCCAATCCTTAAAGGTCTTTCCTGCACCGGAGATAGCCTGATAAGTGGAAACCACTACTTCATAAGGCTCAAACTCTTTCCAAGCGTTTAATACAGGTGCATAAGACTGAATAGAGCAATTGGGTTTTACTGCAATAAATCCTCTGGTAGTTCCAAGACGCTTTTTCTGATACAGGATAACATCCATATGCTCTGGATTGATTTCCGGTACTACCATAGGTACGTCAGGAGTCCAACGGTGAGCAGAGTTATTGGAAACTACAGGAGTTTCTGTCTTTGCATAAGCTTCTTCGATGGCTTTGATTTCATCCTTTGTCATGTCAACTGCAGAAAAAACAAAGTCTACTTCGGAAGCAACTGCTTCTACTTCGTTTACATTCTTTACAATAATATCTTTTACAGCTTCAGGAATCGGTGTGTCCATCTTCCAACGACCTTCCACACATTCACTGTACTTCTTTCCCGCACTTCTGGGTGAAGCAGCGATGGTGGTTACTTCAAACCAAGGATGATTTTCCAACAAAGAAATGAATCTCTGTCCAACCATTCCTGTTCCGCCTAAAATACCAACTTTTAATTTTTCACTCATCTTTCTTCTTTCCTTCCCATCCGCATAAGCATATCTGTCTTTCGCTCGCGGACATCTGTTTTTACTAGGCAATATATTACCCGAAACACCACGGAAATTCAAGGAAAACTTCCATGATTTTTGGTTTTTGTCACTTTTTCCTCAATTCTACTTTTCTTCCGAAACAAAATTGTATAAGTTTTCTACTTCCGTTTTTGCCCCTTCCCGACTAAGGTCCCGGTAATCAAAAAGGCAAAAGCCACTGATGTTTTCTTTTTGTCGCAGCGACTGAACCTGGCGCACAATAATGTCACTGTGGGAACTCCACTCGCTTACACTGTTGTTGTCCTTGATATTCAATCCACATCGATACAGAGCCAACCCGATATACATCTGAAGCCCGTCTCTTCGAGGCAAATCACACCAGCGTGCGAGGCAGTTTTCATAGGCAGAAGGACTCAGGCTTCCGTCACCGTTTTTTTGTTCGAAGCCCCAATAAATCTGTGGAATCACATAATCCAAATACCCATCTTTGGAAAGCCAGGTATCAATGTCCGTAAAATACATACTGTCACTTCGCAGATTGTCCAGATTTCCCGCAGGGGAGATTCCAAAGACCACATGTTCATCCGTTTCTTTTACGGTGGAATAAATGAGTTTTACCGTCTTTGACACATTTTGTCTTCTCCAGTCCGCCACAGACAGATTTGACCCGGAAGCTTCATACTCCTGTAAATCAAAGGACAGTGCAGCATCGGAATCATCCAAAGAGGGATAAAAATAATCATCCAAATGAACACCTTCCACATCATAGTTTTCCACCAGCTCTTTTACACAATCCGCCAAATAGGTCTGCACTTCTTCTTTGGAAGGGTTCAAAAAATAGTTTCCGTCGTGATACAACACATTTCGATTGGAATCTTTGGAATTGTACCATTTTTTTACAATACTGTTTGAGGGAATTTCTTCCCAGGATACCCCGGCAAAACTCAATGCGCCGTCTTCTGTTTTTCCGTCATTGGAAGTCACACGATAGGGATTCAACCAGGCGTGAAAATAAAGCCCCTGTTTATGGGCTTCCTCAATCATAATTTCCAAAGGATCAAAGGAAAGCTCCTTTCCCATTTCTCCCGCAGCGTACTTTGACATAGGAACATACTTAGAAGGATAATAAGCATCACTGTGACTATGCACATGAACAAAGATGGTATTTAGATTTTGCGACGAAACCTTTTCCATAACCCCAGCGGCTTTGGTCCGAAACTCTTCTTCATCTTCTGTTTGCAAGGCAATCCAGTCGTAATAAGAAAACCACACGCCCCGCACTTCGGAAATAGCCGGTAATTCATAGGATGTCTCTTTTTCTTCCTCAGAAGATTCATCTGGCGTTTCCTCTTCCACTGTCGCTTCTTCTGTCGTCTTCTCTTTTTCGGCTTCTAAGTTTTTTTGCCTATGGGCATAAAGAAAAGAACCTGCCACTGCCACCGCAATCAAAAAGATTACGGTAGCAATCACAACTTCTTTTTTCTTTTTCAAAACATAAATCAGTTTTTGTATGGTTTCTTTCATTTTACTCGTTCTTTAAATAGTTTTGATACTGTTGAATTACGGTATTCATCACGTCTTTTCCCGGAGCGCCAATGGTCAATCGTTTGTTAACGCAAGTCTCCAAAGAAATGGCATCGTAAATATCTTCTTTAAACTCCGGTGCAAAACTTTGTAACTCTTCCAAAGACATTTCATCAATGGAGATTCCCTTGTCGATGCAATACAATACAATGCGTCCGATAATACCGTGGGCATCTCGGAAGGGCACACCATTGTTTACCAAATAATCTGCGGCGTCTGTTGCGTTGGTAAAGCCTTTCATAGCGGAAACTGCCATTACTTCTTTACGGAATTTCATAGTAGCAAGCATACCGTCAAACAAAGCAACACAACCCTTTACGGTATCCATAGCGTCAAAGGCCAACTCTTTGTCTTCCTGCATATCTTTGTTATACGCAAGGGGAATTCCCTTCATAGTGGTAAGTAAAGAAGTCAACGCACCGTAAACACGACCGGTCTTTCCTCGTACTAATTCTGCAATATCAGGATTCTTCTTCTGAGGCATGATAGAACTTCCTGTGGAATAGGCATCATCAATTTCCACAAAACCGTATTCATTGGAATTCCAAATAATCACTTCCTCGGAAAATCTGGATAAATGCATCATGATTGTAGAAAGTGCTGACAAAAACTCAATCAAATAATCTCTGTCAGAAACACCATCCATGGAGTTTTGGGTAGGACCGTAAAAGCCCAATTCCGCAGCCGTAAACTCCCGGTCCAAAGGATAGGTGGTTCCGGCTAAAGCACCACTTCCCAAGGGGCAATAATTCATACGCTCATAAATATCATGTAAACGTAACCGGTCTCTTTTGAACATTTCAAAATAAGCTCCCAAATGATGGGCCAAGGTTACCGGCTGAGCCTTTTGCAAATGGGTAAATCCGGGCATATAAGTCTCGGTATTTTCCTCCATTACTTTCAAAATGGTTTTCAAAAAATGCTTTAACAGTGCGTCGGTTTCCTTTACCTGATTTCTGGTAAAAAGACGCATGTCCAAAGCCACCTGATCGTTTCTGCTTCGGCCGGTATGAAGCTTTTTCCCTGCATCGCCGATACGGTCAATCAAATTTGCTTCCACAAAACTGTGAATATCCTCGTACTCTTCCGTAATCAAAAGCGTACCCTCATCCACATCTTTTTCAATGGAATCCAATCCTTTTAGAATCTCATTTTTTTCTTCTTCACTAACAATGCCCTGCTTGCAAAGCATTTTTACGTGCGCTCTGCTTCCTGCCACGTCCTCGTGAAAAAACTTCTGATCAAAGCCAATGGATGCATTGAATGCATACACCAACTTGTCTGTCTCCTTTTGGAAGCGTCCGCCCCATAACTGTGCCATAATCTTTTTTCCTTTCCTTTATGTAATCCTTTATTCTCTAACGGAAAACACACATCCACAGTAATCCTGCCGATACATGTCATATTCTCTTGATATTTCACAAGAACGAAGATATCCGTTATTTTTTTTGAAATCTGAAGGCAAATAAGCAATCCCCAGTTCCTGTCCAATTGCAAGACCAATTTGGTTTAACGCCTGAGCATCTTTCATAGGTGAAATACTTAGAGTAGTGCAAAAATAATCCATACCTTCTGCCTTCCCCCGCTTTGCCGTCTCCCGCAATCGCAAATCGTAGCACTTCATACATCTGGCGCCCCGCTCCGGCTCTTTTTCCAAGCCCTTTGCCACTTCCGAATAAAAGCGCTCTTTTTCAAAATCCCCTTCAATAAAAGATACGGGATACTTTGTGGGAAATTTTTGAATGAAGCTTTGCTGCTCCTTTACCCTGTGATAATACTCCTCATCCGGATAGATATTTGGATTGTAATAAAACACCGTCACATGAAAATACTCTGACAAGGTTTCAATACAATAACTGGAACAGGGTGCGCAACATGAATGCAATAAAAGGGATGGAATACGTCCATCCCCTTGTAATTCATTTACAATATGCTCAAATTCTTTTTGATAGTTTATTTTATTCATAATCTTTTGTGAGCAAGAACAACATACAAACAGCACCAGCATAAACAAGTGCCATCAATACCATAAATAAAACTTTTCCAAAGAAGGCTCCCGCAACGATTTCTCCAATGAACACCAAGCCATGAACCCAAAGAGGAATCTTTGCCAAAAGCGCAGCCAATAAAGCTTCCAGTACTACAAAAGTTCCTACTGCGGCAATGGGAACACCAATTACTTTAAAACTAACTACAAAGATTGCTACCAATGCGATTAAGTATACTGCAAGCGCAAGGAAAGGCACTGGTAATTTTTTATTTTTAATATTTATATTTGCCATAAATAACTCCTTTATCCAACGTTTTAAACCTTTGCTATTATAACAATAGAAAGAATTCCACGCAAGACGGGAAATCCCTTTGAAACATGAAATCCGGGGATTAGAATTTAATTTTTATTTTTCATTCTAGACTCATATACCTCGGTGATGTCATTGATAAAGACGTAATAAATATCACCAAAATCTTCAGAGTGGGAAAAATGACCGTAATCATCAATCCAGCGAATGGAACCGTCCTTTCGAATAATACGATAAATTACATGGTCCATTCCGTTTCCTTCTTCCGCATTGATCTGGTCATCAATGGAATCCTGAATCCTTTTAAAGTCATCTTTATAGACCATACCTTCAAAGGTACCTCCGGTCAAGGTACGGAATTCAGTTCCTGTTTCACAGCCAAAGATTTCCAAAACCTGTCGGTTGTAATAGATCAATTCTCTATTATCGTCTTCCCGATAAATAAAGAACCCACCGGGAATTACTTCTGCCATTTGGCGAATAATGGGCATGGTATATTTGGTCAACGTAAAGTTGTCAGCATAGCGCGCCCGCTTTCTGGCTTCCGATTCATTGTCATCATCATAAACCACCAACTGGCTGGCATAGTAGCGCTGCTTTTCCTCGTACATACGACGGTCCGCAATATCGACTAACTCTTCTGCAGTAGCATCCGGGAATTCATATCGGTCTGCCTTTCCCATGGCAACGGTAATTCCGTGAATATGTTCTCCCTTCCAATCAGAAAGTGCTTGCTCCATTTCCTTCTTTTTGGAAAGATAATCATTGTGACTCATGGCAGTAATTACCACAAATTCATCTCCTCCGGCACGAAAAAATCTGCCGTGTTCTCCAAAGACTTTTAAAATACATTCTGCCACGCCAATAACCAACTCATCTCCGGCCACATGACCAAAAATATCATTGGTCTTTTTTAAGCCGTTGGCATCTATCATTAAAACAAAAAGCCCCGGCTCTGCAGTACCATTGCGAAAACTTTCATTTAACATGGAAATATACTCTTCATAAGCTCTTCGATTTCCAAGATTCGTCATCTTGTCGGAATAGGCAATTTTTTTCACCTTATCAAATTCATGATTGGCATGGAAGACTCCCCATAGATTTAAGACCAAATATAAAATAAACAGAAAAATATAGGCAGTAACTCCTGCTACTAAAGATGGGGATATTTGTTCTTTTATAAAAGGTGACATAAACACAACGCCCAACACCACGGATAGCACCGCCAATAGCAGTACCAAAAATCCGTTAATCACGCGAAACAACCAATGATTTCGAATCGTTTCTAGCATTTTCACTCTCTCCTTATATCCTTTTCGGATTATTCTTTTAAAATATTCGAATACTTCGACATATCTACATCCACATTCAATACCACATCTTCTTCAGCCTCACTCAAAGCTGCCTGAAGTTCTTTTTGAGCCTCGATCTGGTTTAAAGCATCCAATACTCCCGGTGGCATATTTCGCACGCGACATCCAACCGCTACACGCCCTTTTACATCAAAGAATCGTACCACTTCCGCCTCGAACTCAAAGGCTCGCAACACTTCTTTACTGTCTCCAAGGATGAATCGAATCGTGCAATTGTCTCCAATTTTCATATGAACATTTCCGTCCAAAATAACAGCGATACCGGTAGCGGAAATATCATAAATAATTGCTTTGTAGGTAATTCCGTGAGAAAATACGGAGCCCAATCGAATCACTTCCATTCGCTCTGCCACTCGCATTTCCTTTTGTTCTCCCTCGGAAGCGGAAACAATCTTGTGCACAGGACCATACTGAGTTTCAACGGGCTCGATAGAAGCCGCTTGGAAGACATAGGTTCTTTCGTCTCTTTTGTTGTGAATGGTAAGCTTACAAGGTCTTCTCCAAATCAGATCCCCATCCCCCACCATAATGCGGTTTACCAACACTCCATCTTTCATGCCGAATAAAACTTCTGTGGAGATCAAAACCTGTTGATTTTGAATTTCGATTTCCGCTAGGACGGAAGACCCCCTCATAACATCTTCTATACGCATAAACGTCCTTCTTTCATTAAATGAATGTATAGTAGAATTTTACCACATTTTTCCTTATATGTTTAATTCGGATTGTACCTTTGGGGAATGTGTGGACAGCCTGTCCCAAGAAATGATTTTTGAAAAGTAAAAAAAGCTCCGAGTCGGACTCGAACCGATGACCCCTTCATTACGAGTGAAGTGCTCTACCAACTGAGCTATCGGAGCTTGCAAGATAAAAAACCTGCCTAAATAAGATACAAAATATGCGTCCAAAAGTCAAGAAAGATAAAATATCATTGCCATTCACAGTCTATTTCATTTTCCCCCTTTGGGGTGCCCCTCCCACCCGCTGTTTTGTCTGCGGATGAAGAAACTCTAGATGCTATACTCGCATCTTTTATTCTTTTGTGTTCGTACAAGAATTTACATTTCTACCGCAAGATGTGTGCCTGACAAAGACTTGAATATATCAAAATAGGCGCTTTCTCAGAACTCAAGGTGAGCCGAGCGCTTTATAGCGAGCTTAGAAAAAAAGAAGCATGTTTTTTCAGATGTCGGTACGAGGTGCCATGGACGGCACCGAGAACACATAACCGAAATGGACTGAGATTGTGTGTGGTACCGACATCTAAAAACATGCTTCGTCTTTTTTCTTAGCAAGCGGTGACTTAAGCCGGCTCACCTTGAGT
>JAILJP010000026.1 GCA_024694625.1 Lachnospiraceae bacterium
TCATAAAGCTGTGAAAACAACTATACATAAGGGCTGACGCTCCAGCTAATACCACAGTAGAAACCTGAAGAGCCACTGCCAATTGATGTTGTTTTGTCTTTTTGTTTTTTTCTTCCATGATTACTTCCTCCAGTCCAAATATCTTTTTGATTTCTGATTTTATTCTCTGTTTCTGTTTCAATAATAATTCTGCAATCCTTGCTTGTCAATATATTTTTATCGTTTTTCGATAAATCGTTCTCGAATTGCAATACGCATAGAGATGATTGATTCCCATAATGCGATTTCTCAAAGTATACTTTTTTCCCCACGAAAAAAGACCTCATAATACTATGAGGTCGTTTCATTTTTAACGTTTTTAAAGTTTTTCCTGCACCACGCGAATATTTTCTTCTCCAAAGGCTTCCAGCAAACGCGCCTTTAATTCTTCTGTCACCTGAACATTCCAACGGGCAGGCATTCGCTTCATCTGTTTGGTGGAACGAATGTAAATGATGATACTGTCCTTTCCTTCATTTCCGGATAACAAAGACAATAGTTTTTCTTCGTTGTAGTCCTCTATGGTTTCAAGCTGAATCCAAAGGGTCTTTGGTAAATCAGAAAAAGAAATTACTTCACTGGCAATCAGTTTTGCATTTTTTTCTTCTTCCACGCTGACTCTACCTTTTATCAGCACCTTTTCATCTTCTCTCAGATATTTGCGATAACGCTCAAAATCTCTAGGGAAAATAATAATTTCAATGGTTCCATACAAATCTTCTAAGGTTAAAAAGGCCATGGTTTGATTCTTCTTTGTGTAGTGAATCTTTACCTCGGTAAGCATTCCGCCCACTATCACCTCTTTGTCATCTTCAATATTGGCAACGGACGCACCGTCTTCCAACATAAATTCCAAAGATTTTGCCGTAACATTTTCATCCATGATTTCCATGTACTCTTCCAATGGATGGCCGGACACGTAGATTCCCAAAACATCTTTTTCATTCATCAAAAGTGTTTCTCTGTCGAATTCCTCCACATTGGGAAGTTTGAAACGAAACTCTTCTTTGTTATCTTCCGGAGCCATATCAAACAAGGACATTTGTCCTGCCATGGAATTCTTTTTGCTGTTGGCAATGGAATCCATAATATCAGAATAGATAATGCTCTTTTGCTTTCGATTACCGGGAAGAGAATCCAAGGCACCACCCAAAATCAGGTTTTCAATGGCACGCTTGTTTACTTCACCGCCACCAACACGACGGATGAAGTCTTCCAAATCTTGATAAACGCCCTTTTCTTCACGATTTCTTACAATGGCATCAATCACCGGACGGCCCACACTTTTGATCGCATACATTCCGTAACGGATTTTGCCGTTTACCGCTTTAAAGGTGCCGCCTCCCTCATTAATATCCGGAGGCAACAATTCAATATTCATATTTCGGCAAACCTGGATGTATTCGGAAATTTTTGAAGACATTCCGATTACCGAAGTCATAAGCGCCGCAAAGAACTCCGCCGGATAATAATAACGTAAGTACGCCGTTTGATATCCCACTACTGCATAACATGCCGCATGGGCTTTATTAAAGGCATACTTGGCGAAATCAATCATATCGTCATAAATCTTATTTGCCACCGCCTCGGAAATACCATTTTTGATACATCCGGGGATTCCTGCCTCTTCATTTCCGTAAACAAAGCTTTGGCGCTCCTGCTCCATCACTTTTGTCTTTTTTTTCGACATGGCACGACGCACTTCATCAGAGCGTCCCAAAGAAAATCCAGCCAAGTCACGAACGATTTGCATTACCTGCTCCTGGTATACAATACAACCATAGGTAGGCTTCAAAATAGGTTCCAACTGAGGACAGTCATAGGTTACGGAGTCTTTGTTGTTCTTTCCCTTGATATAGTTTGGAATAAAATCCATGGGACCGGGACGATACAAAGAGATTCCGGCAATAACATCTTCCAAGCTCTCCGGTTTCAACTCCTTCATAAAGGTCCTCATGCCTGTGGATTCCAGCTGGAAAATTCCTTCTGTCTTTCCGGAAGAAATCAACTGAAAAATAGCCGGATCATCACATTCCATGTTATCAAAATCAATGTCCACACCGTGGTTTTCTTTCACCATATCGCAGGCATCTTTGATTACTGTTAGCGTACGCAACCCCAAAAAGTCCATCTTCAAAAGTCCCAACTCTTCGATGGTGGTCATGGTAAACTGGGTTACCGGAAGACCTTCGGAAGAAAGGGCCAAGGGAACAAATTCATCCATAGGAGACTGGGAAATTACCACGCCGGCAGCATGGGTTCCGGAATTTCGGGGAAGTCCCTCCAAAGCGATGGCATCATCAATCAACTCATGCACCTGGGGATCTGATTCGTAGCGTTCCCGCAGTTCATGGTTTTTCTCCAAAGCTCCCTGGATGGTAATGTTTAATTCATTGGGGATGGATTTTGCAATATCATCCACATAGGCATAGGGCAAATCCAACACTCGTCCCACGTCACGAATGGCATTTTTAGCCTTCATGGTTCCAAAGGTTACAATCTGGGTTACACAATCCGCGCCATATTTATCCACTACATAAGCGATGACTTCTCCTCGTCTTTCATAGCAAATATCCACGTCGATATCCGGCATGGATACTCGTTCCGGATTTAAGAATCGCTCAAAGAAGAGTTGATAGCGTACCGGATCAATATTGGTAATGCCCGTTGTGTAGGAAACCAAAGAACCGGCCGCACTTCCTCGACCAGGTCCTACAGGAATTCCCACGCTTCTGGCGTAATTGATAAAATCCCAAACGATCAGGAAATAGTCTACGTACCCCATGGTTTTAATGACGTTTAATTCATATTCCAACTGAGGCTTCATTTCCTCTGCCCTTTCACCGTAACGGCGGTCTAGGCCATCAAAGCAAAGTTTATTTAAATATGTCCAAGAGTCATACCCTTCGGGCACTTCAAAGTGAGGCAACTTGGTATGGCCAAACTCAATTTCCACATGGCATCGATCCGCAATCTTTTGGGTATTCTCAACAGCTTCTTTTGCATAGGGGAAGAGATTTTTCATCTCCTCTTCGCTCTTAACGTAATACTGTCCCCCTTCATAACGCATACGGTCCGTATCCTGCACTTTTTTCCCGGTTTGGATACAAAGCAATAAATCATGAGCCTCCGCATCTTCTGCGTCGGTGTAATGACAGTCATTTGTCACCACAAGCTCGATTCCCGTCTCCTCATGCATTCGCATCAATCCGGCATTCACCTTTTGCTGCGCCGGTATTCCATGGTCTTGCATTTCTAGGAAATAATTCCCCTTACCAAAGCATGCTTCATATTTTAAAGCCACCTCTTTGGCACCATCATAATTATCTCGGGCCAGTTCTCGTGCTACCTCTCCTGCCAAACATGCAGAAAGGCAAATCAATCCGGTGTGGTATTTTTCCAATGTTTCAAAATCCACACGGGGCTTGTAGTAAAATCCATCCACAAAACCGATGGAAACAATCTTCATCAGATTCTGATAGCCTTCATTGTTTTCCGCCAAAAGAATCAAATGATAATAACGATCATCTCCCTTTGAGATTTCCCGGTCAAAGCGGCTTCCGGGCGCCACATAAACCTCGCATCCCAGCACCGGATTAATGTCCTTCTTTTTACACTCTTTATAAAAATCAATGACACCGTACATCACGCCGTGGTCTGTAATGGCACAAGCATTCATGCCCATGTCCTTTACCTTTTGAACATAGTTTACGATCTTATTCGAACCATCTAATAAACTATATTGTGTATGGGTGTGCAAATGAACAAATGACATGCAATTCCTCTTTCCTAATTTAAAAATAAGCTGTGGATATTTTATCACAAATATATACTTAACAATAGTACTTAGGGACGGTTCTTTTGTCTTCATTTTTATGATAGAGAAAAATGAGGACAAAAGAATGTACCGACCTTTATTTTCCCCAAAAGAACCGTCCCCGTAAAAAAATGAGGACGGAAGAACCGTCCCCATAAACTTATTTTTTTACTTTGCTGTAAGAGCCGTAAATCTTAGCTCCGAAAGGATCATATACATAACCACGAACTCGGGTATAGTATTTCTTATTAGTAGAAAGTCTTTCATTAACAGAAATCTTCTTTTTACCTACAGTTCCATAATTGTTGATATCGTAGGTTTGATTTAACACTTTCTTCTTCATATTTTTCTTTTTTGCAACCTGAAGCTGGAAGCCGTCTACAGCCTTATTTCCCTTCATGGTAAGGTAGTTAAAGTAATAATATGTAGAGTATTTTCCTTTTTTAATGGAAACCTTTTTGATGGTAGGTTTTTTCACATTTAAATTTGAAGCACTATATTTCACCTGATAAGGCACGCCCTCATCTGTCCACAAATTGTGTACACGAAGGTAATAGGTACCCTTCTTTAAATATACCGTAGTTGTTACTACGCTAGAGGAATAGCTAATATTCTCCGTATGATTGTTTGAATCAATCAAATCCAAAGACCATGAATCACTATTTCCAGTAACATCCTTCGGTCCTAAAGTAAGCTTAACCTTGCTGTTTTTCTTTACAGAAAAACGATAATAATCATATTCGTCATTTGCGCCTCTTGTTCCATAAACAGCTTTATTGTTACTTAAAACACGAGCCTGAGCTGCAGAATCATTTTCTTCGTTTTCCCAATCATTAGAAGCCACAAAATCTACTCGAACATTAAAAGCACCTTCAAAGTTTAAAGGATCTACAACGACTGTATAAGTTTTTCCTCCTCTAGAAGCATAAGAAACCGTAGTACCAGTTGTGTCATCTTCAATACAAGTACTATCAATCACTTCACGATTGTTGGAATCCAATACCGTTACATAAGTGGGATTCCAGTTTTGGGAAAGTTCTGACAATGTTACAGAAAAATATCCGTCTGCCGGTGTGGTAAATGTATACAAACATTTCTCACCCTCTAGTGTACTTCCGGAATACGTCTGATTTAGCGCAATTGTCTGCTGCTTATCAGAAGCAGCAAAAGTCTCTTTTGCAGGAATCATGCTAAGAAGCATTACCAATGTCAAAAGAGCCACTCCTGTTCTCTTTAATAATTTTTTCATCCTCTTATTTCCTCCTCTTCATTTGAGGCTTCGCCTCATGGTCTGTTAGTTTCTAACAGCCAAAGCGTATTGTATCACTCTTCACTTTTTTACACAACAAACAAAAAAATGAGGACGGCAGAACCGTCCCCATAAACAGCTTATTCAGAAAGGTTACATTTTGTTACATCGCCAAATCGACTTGTTGCAGTAGTCCCGCAACACCGTTTTCTTTCAGATAAAAACCGCTTTGGCGAATCATGGCTTTGGATGTATTGTTTTCGTCGGTAACATTGAAGGGCGTACGCTGTGCCTGCAGACAGATGGCACCAACACCTGCATCCTTTAAGGTAAAGAGCACGTCTTTTCCTTCTTCATCTTTTGACCAGATTTTCAGCTGAGAGAATACCTCATCCGCTTCATCAATCCAGCCGTTACCGTCCAAATCGTAAGTAGCTAATTCTTCAAATCCATTGCCGCTTTTCGCACCGAAAAGCTCGGAGCCGTTGTTAATCGCTCCATCGCCGTTTTTATCC
Organism: Lachnospiraceae bacterium; assembly: GCA_024694625.1. Classification (GTDB taxonomy): domain Bacteria; phylum Bacillota; class Clostridia; order Lachnospirales; family Lachnospiraceae; genus JAILEN01. Next base: position 5,621 of record JAILJP010000026.1, read on the forward strand.
AAAGCAAGGAAACCACTGCCGCTTCCCGGCATTGAGATGAAATCCTCCGTTCCGTCACTATCCAGATCAAAATAAAATTTTTGGTCTGTAACCTGAGCTACGTTACCATCTAAATGAATGACTAAAGGATCCATGTAGGATGGAATGGTTCTTTCATACTCTGTAGTGTATTGCTCATAAAAACTTCGACTCATTGTAACATCAATTCCAAATCCAATTTCCCTGCCATCGGCAGTACAAACCACACCAGAAGTAGAAAAGGTAGTAGTCTCATTCTCTTCATGGGTATACATGCTTTCGTAGGTTTGTGTCGTATAAGAGTCTCCATAGTATTCCGATTCATCATTGACTCCCTTTAAGATCTTGTCAAAAGAACTGTTTTCCTGCCAAAATCTCTCCTGAAACAAAATACGAAACAGGTATTGCAAGGTTTCAAATTGGATTCGAAGCGCGGATTTTTTCAGATCCGTTGCATCTTGTGTCTGCGTCACTCCTCTTGACGCAGAAGATTTTCCGTCCCCGTCCGTAATTGACCCAAGCAGACCGGACTCTTTGTTGATATCCGTATTTTGCTTCATTTCTTCTAGGCTGTAATTCAAAAAGCCCATGAAATTTCCGCTGAAGCCTGCATTGGATAAACCCCGGATTCCGCTTGCGTTATTACTTTGGGATGTGGAAATCCGTGTATAGGAATTCGTTTTTTCACTGTAGGTTCTACAGCTTCTCATTCCCACATCACCTGACGTAATAATCATATTATACCTCCCTTCGGGAAGTACCGATTTCGCAAAGCAAAATCCCTTTTTTAATGCAAAAAAATAGCACTTTTACAAAAGGTTTCCTTACCCTTTCCAAAAGTACCATCCTGGTGCATCCCATATTTTTGTGAAGAATTCTGTGGCCATCAAAACCCTTCACAAATTATATCGGACACCCTATTTATTTCTTAATATTAATTTTCAAATTTTTCTTCTATTTTTACTTTTTGGGGAATGGACTTAATCACAAGCTCATATCCAATATAGGTAACAATCAAACTTCCCAACAAAATAAAGTAGAACGAAATGGCATTGTCGCCCATATTCATAAACTGGCTGATAAAAGTTCCCAAAGTATTAAAGAGAATATGTAAAATAATGGTGAGCAAAATATTTCTGCTCTTCTCGTAAATCATTCCAAAGATAATACCCAAAGCTGCCGCATAAATTCCCTGTAAAGGGTTCATATGCAACAATCCAAACAAGCAGGCCTGGATGATGTTTGCAACCCAAAAAGGTGTAGCCCGTCTGGCATAGGTAAAGGTCAAGCCACGGAAGGTAAGTTCTTCTACAATCGGTCCAAGCAGTACCGTATAAAGAATCAAAGGCACTGTATAGGAATCTGCAGAATCCAATCCCATTCCTTCCATAAGCTTTTGGTACTGAGCCAACCACTGAGGCATTAAGGATGCCACAAGGTTCATTAAATAAGAGCAAACATACTGGCAACCCACAGCGAGCATAATCATTCCGGGAATGATGGGCCAACGATAGCCTTCAAAAATACTCTTCCTCTCACTTTTCATATCTTCAGCTATATCGGAAACACTGATGCCGTCATTTCTCAAAGCCTTATTATGGGTGAGCTGGTAATACCAAATTGCAAACCAAACACCACAAATAATGGCATAGCCCAAAGAAATCCATACTGCAAAATCTGCTGACTGTACGGTTTCCAACATTTGATTTGTAAAATCAGTAAAGGTTCCGCCTGCGAAATTATGTGCCTGAATCATAAACAACAATTCCACGCCCATAATCGAAAGCAAATTTTCAACCATAAATACCATTACAATCGGCATAAAGGCTCTTACTAAACTACTGGATTTTCTCATATTATTTTAAAAACTCCTTTAATCTGTCCATAGACTCTTTTGCATCATAAAGTCCGCTTTGATACAGCATTTCTGCCACTGTAGTATCGATGGAATAGGTACTCATCTTTTCCAGTTTTGGCGTAAAATAAACCATTGCCTTCCCTTCCTTTTCCATCTGTAGCACTTGTCGAAGCTGAGCATTATACACTTCATGTCTGTGATTTAAATCATTTACAATATTGGGGCTTTTCCGCAAAACCCGGCTGTAGATTCGACGGTGTCCCTGAGGCTCCATTTCGTACCCCTGTGGTTTGGACATAATCACTACCACCTTCTCACATCCCTTTTCCAGACTTCGCCAGATAGGAATGGAATCGGACACTCCACCATCATAATAAAATTTCCCCTCGATTTCAACAGCACGAGAAGCTACCGGCAAAGCGCATGTTGCTTTGATAGGTCGATAGTCATTAGGTGCCAAATCAGTTTTTGTAAAATATCTGGGCTTTCCTGTCTCCACTTCTGTTGCCGGATATTCAAATTCTGTATCGTTTTTCATCATGGCATCAAAATCCAATGGATCCTTGCCGCCTTCTTCTGTCAGTGTGCCGTAGATATAATCTAACCCAAAGAGGTTTCCTGTTTTGATAAAACTCCTAACCCCAAAATACTCCGGGTCTTTGGAATGCTCACAATAAAATCTTTTATTTCTTTCTCTTTGTCCCGCTAAAAAGGAGGCCGAATTTGCCGCACCGGCAGACACACCGATACAGTAATCAAAAGAAATATTCTCGTCCAAAAATCCATCCAAAACTCCGGCAGAGTAGGCACATTTCATTCCTCCACCCTCAACTATTAATCCGGTCTTCATTCCTTTTCCTCTTTCCCTATTTCTTCTATCGAGGTATTTTATCACAAAAAAAGACATTTACAATGATGCAAATGTCTTTATCTGTATATTAAATCATCTCTATCATATCCGGAAGAGTTATCTCAAACTTTGGTATCTGATTTATCCGTTCTCCCCGAACCACAATCGTTCCATGAGGGGTGTCATAACTACAGGTAAAAGTATTCACTGACTTCGGCATCCAAGGATGAATCCGGATTTTCCGAAATCCCGGTTCCAAAGGTTCTATACCTGCAATTCCTGTAAAATACCACTCAATAATATGTCCCATCATATCGTGACAGTGACTTCTGGGATTTTTTTCCCAATACTCTCCCAAAGTCGTCATTCCATCCTTTACAAAAGCATAGTAGCTGGGATGTTCTTCTCTCATAATATAGTCTGCAATCAGTTCATTCATCCCATATTTCGATGCCGTTTGGATAATATAAGGAAGTCCCACTTCGCCGGAAGAAAAGCAGTTTTTTTCCTCCAAAGTTTCACGAAAAGCATCTACAACATCCGCTTCTGCTTCTTTTGGAACCAATCCAAAATACAAAGGCAAAGCTTCCGCGGCCTGGGTTTTGATGATTTCCCCTTTATGTTCAAAACTTTTATACAAAAACTTTCCGTCTACCTTTACTAAAAGCTTTTCATTGTAATTTTTTTGAATCTCCCTGGCATCCTTTAGAAATCCCTCTTTATCATTTTCTCTTCCCAGTATCCCGGCTGCTTCTGCCAAAGCTTTAGCATCTGCATATAAAAATGCCGTCTCTATATTTTCTCTTGCCAGTTCATTATCCGGATTTCCCCAGTCTCCCAGTCCATGAGAAATAAAGCCTTCCACGGTCCGTTTTGTCTTTAAATATTGAAAATAGCGCATTCCCATTTCATAGTTTTCTTCCAGAACCGATGAATCACCATAAAACCAGTAATGCCACCTTGCACCCAAAATAGCAGAAGATCCCCATGGAATTATATCGTAAAAGCTTCCCATCCCAGGCACCGGAATCACATTGGGAATATAGCATGGGGCCTGGGACGGAACCAAGCCATCCCCGGCTTCTATCCGATTACCATCATAATCAAAAAAACTATCTCCTTTCTTATGCTGTGCCGTCCGCATATCCAAAAGAAACTTCTTCCAAAGCTTTTCTCCATCCTTCATAAACATAATGGACGGTGCCATAAGATGATTGGGTTCCTGCCATGCAAATCGTTCAATCGTAGGACAGTCCGTGTGCACGCTGAGCATATTGGCTTCCACGGTTTTTTCAATCATTTCATAGATTTGATTGTACCGTTTATCGTCACAAACAAACGTACCGGATTTCTTCCATGCGCTGGTTATGGCATTTCCGGTCAAGTCCTTTATTTCAGATGCAGCATTTGTCTTTTCCACAGCGACATATCTACCGGCAAAATAGGTAAACTTTTGGCGATAGTCTTCCCATACATCATCTTCACCGATTCGAATGGTGACGACCGTATTCAAAAGACACCATCCCTTCATCATCTGATCCACGTCTTTTTCTTCATTCAGTTTTTCTGCCGGATAAATCCTTATCTCATCCCCTTTTTTTCCTTTTACGGACAACGACAAAATTCCTGACATATTCTGTCCAAAATCATAGATTTCTCTACACTGACCGGATGGTTGTTCTTTTTCTGTTGATTTTTCCTTCGAAAAAACAGTATGCAGATACTTTCCCTCATAGCTTTTGATTACCTTTATCGGAGGCTGAAACTGCTCTATCATCTGTCCCTCTGGCTCTTCATCCAATGGAACCAAAGCGGCACATTCCCAATGACAGTCATTAAACGCCACTGTATTCCAACCTCTTTCCAAAAGAGAAAAATCAGCAGTTTCCGAACCGTACACATTGGATTGCACAATAGGATGCTTTGCCACCTTAAAGTTTTCATCCGCACAGATTTCCTCCTGTGTGCCGTCCGTGTAGTGTAACGAAAGATTGCACGCCAATACCAGAGATTTTCCAAACGGGCGATAGGGATTGGGATTTTTTGGCATAAACTCCGGAAAAGAAAACGTGTAATGTTCATCATTTTTGATATACCATCCGTTTCCTACTTCCGCACCAAGGACATTTTTCCCTTCCAACAGCATATCCGTTACATCAAAGGTCACATATTCTATTACTTTATGATAGTCTGTCCACCCGGGGTCCAATTCGTGGTCTCCAACTTTTTTTCCATTGATATGAAGAACAAACTGCCCCAGACCGCATACTTTTACAGTAGCCCGTTCTAATGGCTTTTTTACCTCAATTATTCTTCGTGCCAAAAAAGGTGAACAACTGTTATTTGTAATAAATCGACCTAAGATACTCATGCTTTTTGATTCTCCTTTTTTCTTCTGTCCAACTCTACAATTACATCTTCTGCGATTTCATCATAACGATACAAAACCTTAACAATAAAGAAAATAATCACTAATAGAATTGCCGGAATCCATGCAAACAAAGCAATAATACCGTTATTTACTGCAGATGTTTGCACTTGTTCCTTTACATAGCCCGTCAAAGCCAATACCCAACCCACGCTGGCCAACGCCAGGCCGGAACTGATTTTCTGTGAAAAACTGGTAATGGCGGAGCCCATTCCTTCAATTCTTTTATTGGTTTTATATTCTCCATAGTCAATTCCGTCTGCGAACAAGGTACTTACCGGAACCGCCAAAAGTCCTGTCACTGTACCGGCGATTATCGTTCCTGCAATTAAAAGTGGAACGCTTTGCGTCATACCTGCAACTCCCCGTAAAATGAAGCCAACTACCTGTCCGGCAATTCCAATATACATGCATTTTTTCTTTCCGAACTTTGCCAGGCAAGGTCCTACTAAAACCACAATTCCTATAAGAATCGGCAGTATACTAACCAGATTCAAAGAAGTTGTCAGCATAGTGTCTCCCATAGTATAAGTGTAGAAATAGGTTTGAGAGGACTGGTTTACCTGAGTGACATAGTTTACTAAAACCGTCATTACCAGCGCAATCAGTAAATATTTATTTGTAAAAAACAATTTAAACTCTTCCCCTACAGAAAGTTTCTTTTCCTCTTTCGTTGCAATGGTTTCCTCTACAGAGACCACATATTCTTTTGAGAAAAAGAACCCATACAGCAATCCTAGAGTAACAATTACGCCATAGATAAGAAATACAATTCTCCACGCAGTTGTATCTCCTCCGAAACGAAACACCAAAGGAAAAGTGGCTGAAATTCCCAAAATCGTGCTACCTAATCCAAAGAACATACCAAATGCTCCCATAGAGCCTCTTTCCTTCATATCCTGTGTCATTAAAGCCAATAGTGCACTTCTGGCGATACCTACAATGGTAAACATAACTGCCGTAAACAACACATAACTAAAGAATGCATATACCAACTGGAGCGTTACGGATGCATTTTGTGGTATAAAAAAGATTAAAACCACTGACAAACCTGTCGGTACAGATAACCAAAGAAGCCATGGTCTGGCTTTTCCCCACTTGGTTCTCGTTTTGTCAATTAAAATCCCCGCCAAAATATCTGATATTCCATCAAACAATCTTGCCACAAAAAACATGGTTCCCACAGCTCCGGCCGCCAGACCGATATTATCTGTGTAAAACATAGTCAAAAATGCTGCCAAAATTGAATTTACCGCTTCCGGAAAATCTGCCAGTCCATAGGATAGTTTTTCCGAAAACTTTAGTTTCCTCGTGCCTTCCATTTATATAATTCCTCCTTTACTTCCTCTCTAGATATGTACAATCTACCACGTAAAAAGAGAAATAATAATTCTGATAAGCGACATAAAAAGGTATCATTTACGACATAGCTGTATTATAATTTTAAAAACATGATTTATGGGAGGACATATGAAGATAACATCCAACATCCCCGAATTATCCAAAAGAGAACATTTTTTAAAAGAACAGTATCTTTCTTTTCCCGCTCGTCACTTGAATTTACCCTGCGAAGTATATGAAGTAGCGGATATTTTAAGTCAGGCCTATGATAATCAAATGACCCCACAAGAATTTGAAAAAGCACCGGAAAACAGTTTTATTGAAGAAGATTTGGATTGTTCTTTAGTTCGTCATATGCGCTATACTCCTGCCACCTGGCATACCCACGAATTCTTTGAACTCCTATATGTCATCCACGGCAGTTGCGACAACTATTTTAACGACCACTCCATCTCTATGACAGAAGGAGATATCTGCATATCCGCTCCCGGCTCCTCTCACGCAGTCAGCGCATTTTCCGATGGTGATATACTGCTAAATGTTTTAATCCGAAAAACGACTTTTGAACGATATTTTCTCGGATTGATGGAAGAAGACGACATTCTATCCACCTTTTTTCGTCGAGCCCTTTATGAGAAAAGCAATATTCCCTATATTATTTTTCATACAAAAAAAGACGCTAAGCTGAAAGAAATTATCCAGCAAGCATCTTTTGATTTTCACGGGAACCGAAGATTCAAACGGCAATATCTAAATACCTGTTTATCCCTGTTTTTTATTGAATTATTGCGGAATTATGAGCATACCGTAGAAACTCCCGGCATGCGTCAAACTTCCGAAAACATTGTCTTTATTCTAAAGTACATTCAACAACACTATAACAGCGTTACCTTAAAAGAACTGTCTGCATTTTTTAACTATAGCCAACGACAGATTCAACGCCTTTTAGTAAATGCCACTGGCATGAGTTTCATGGAAATCGTGCAAAGTAAACGCATGAAAACTGCAGAGCAACTACTGACTACGACCACCCTTTCCGTCGAAGAAATCTGTGAAAAAACCGGCTATCAATCCCCCAACAATTTCCGTCGTATTTTTGCAAAATACCACCATCAAACACCCAGAGAATATCGAAATGCTCATACCCCTGCAGAGTAATTACTTTTTATATAACACACACTCTCTCAAATATGCTGCCACAGGACCAATATAGTTTTCCTTGTTCCCAAATCCCGTGTATAAAATTCTACTCTCATCAATGGAAGCATCATAATACTTGCACTTTTCCATTAGGCCTTTTCGAACTCTTTCATCCTTGAAAAGACTTCCGCACAAAATCACCTGATTGGGAGAGACAATGGTTATGGCATTTACAATACATCTTGCAAACAAATCAAAGGCATCCTGTAACTTTTCCTCTTTTTCCAATGCGTCTCCAAAGGTATCCGGCGTAAACTTGCAAATCTTTGACAAAGCATGGTAGGAAACCTTGGTCTCCAAGCAACCTCTTCTTCCGCAGGAACACTTTTCTCCATCTTTTTCCACAATGTAATGTCCCAATTCAGCTGCTTTTCGATCTGTTCCTTCGTAAAGCTCTTTATGCAAAATCAAACTACTTCCCACACCAGGGCCCCATTTGATCAACATAAGATTTTCATACTCTTTTCCAAAGCCAAAAAGTTTTTCCGCATAGGCCAAAGCATTTACATTGTTTTCTACAATGACGGGAAGATGGAATTCCTCTTCCAAAATAGAGGCCACATCCACCTTTTCATCCCAAATGCCGTATGCGTGTACCGAAACGCCTTCTGCCTTATCCACAATACCGGAAATCGCCACAGAAACACCACAAAGAGGCAAGTCTCCCTGCTCCTTTGCCATTTCTTTTGCCATTTTCGCAATCTCTCGCAAAACCACGGCCGGCGCTTCCTTGCCCTCCAATTTAAAGGAGGTCTCCGCCTTTGCGTCACCTTTCAAATTGGAAACAGCAATCACTACAGATTCCGGTTCAATATTAATGGCATAAATATAGATATGGTCGTAGTCAATATCCACCAATACCTTTTTTCGTCCCACACCTTGAGACTGTGCTGTTCCCAGCTCCATCAAGATTTTTTCTTCCAGCAGAGTATTACAAATCTGTGTCACTGCCGCAGGTGTGAGTCCAGTAGTCTCCGCAATTTCCTTTCTTGAAACCGGACCGGATTCCACGATATAACTTAAAATAGCTCCACGATTCTGTCGCTTCACCTGTTCCATATTCATTCCGGAATACTTCATATATCCCCCGTTCTTGTCTATATAATCGTGGATTCCCATAGTGCACCTACGAGAATCCATGAAATAAACTTTATTCGTAACGATCTACTTCGATATTTAAGAAATGAGCCAAAATTTCCAACTCATCGCCAACATCTCCGTATGCTACCACAAAATGCGGTTCATATCCAGCCTCTACACTGGAATAAACAAATTCCTTTGCATTGGATTTTGTTTCTACTACTACAGAAGTTCCGTTAAACTGCTTGGGCTTGTCCAAAGCCTTTCCTTCTGCAATCAAAAAGCGGAAATTTCCATCTGCCTTTTTGCCAATTCTGAAAATCGTAACCTTATCAGCTTCTTTGCATCCAAAGTCCAAGGTCGGTCCGATTTTTCTGTTACAGTGAACATCAATTTTGGCGCCGGTATCTTTTCTTGCCAAAGAGCAAGCAGCAGTTCCGCAATGCCAAAATGTTACTGTATTTTCCTTTTCATCCATAGAAACAGGATCACCAAAGAAGGTAGGTTGATTGGTTAATTGCATTCCAAGATACATAGAAAGCGCACCATAGGTATCAGCCTCACAGCTTGCTGCTACATCCAAGTCATTTAACATGGCGAGTACCAGGCAAACCGGTGTACCAAATGCGGTAAAAAAATCAGGCCAGCAGCGGGAAGCTAGGGCTCCGATTTGATTTTCATCCACATATTCCTTATATGCACGATATAATCTTGCAAAATCTTTGCGGTTGTTTTCCGGGGTATTTTCCAATCCAACGGTGCGGTTAGACGCATCCTTTAAATACTCCTCAATATCTTCATCGCTGTAAGCTTTTGCTTTATCAATCAACTCTCTGGCTTCAATGGATTCCAATGTAGCACCAAAGGTTTCCATCATTTCAAGATCCATAGCGCGACCAAATCCAAATCCCTGAGGTGTATGTCCCACAGCAGCTACCTTTAAAGATTTCATCTTAAACTTTAACTCAGCGGCAGCGATGGCGGCCTTTACCTTTTTGATTACTTCAGCTTCCTCAGCAGCACCGAAAATGTACTCCAAGGGTTCCTTACGGAATGCCTTAAATGCATTGGCAGCGGAATAAGCTCCTGTTAAAGAATTCAATCGAAGTCTTCCTCCGTCAATTACCGGCTCACGAAGCGTCCAAAGCAAAATCGGACAATCAAACCGTTTTAACACCTCGCTGGCATATGCTGCGTTTGCAAAGGTAATATTTTGTAAAATAATCAAATCCGGATCGATTTCATCCAAAAATGCATGTAACAAATCGATGGATAACAACATTTCCTTAGGAAGTGCCGGATTTTTTACCGATTCTGAAATTAACTTACAGGATTTTTCAAACTCCTTTTGGGCACTTTCCAAATGAAAAGTTCCTACACCTATGGGCACATATGCCACCTGAAATTCCTTACTCATAATGTCCTTCTTTCCAACATACGTTTATTCTTAAGAACTCATCTCTAATAAAAAAGTTCTTTATTGTCCCCGATAATTCCGGGATGTGCCCCCTGCTTAATCAGAGGCTCTCTCTTGGGATGAGCAATCACCCACTTATTTCTGTGAAGTAAAAGAATCTGTTCTGCATCCTTTTTATCAATGCTTTCTTTTTCTTCCTCTGTCAAAGGAGTGTTGGTTCCCTGAGGCAAAATAACAACTCCCTTAAATCCTTCGTCGCAAACCTTCAATGGGGATAAATGAAGTGTGGTTTCAAACATCTCAATGGCACATCCACGTTCTACAAAAAAGACCTTTGCGTCCTTATTATCATAGTGGTTGTTTTTAATTTCCCAACGATGTCCCAACACCAACATAAAATCCGTTACGGCAACATTGATTTCACTGCCTTTGTGATATTCAAAACCGTTGTAGGTGGAATTTCTTCCGTTACAATATCCTATTTGAATGGGCATACCGCCGTAAAGACCAACTTCTAACTTATGTTTCACTGGAAACTTTTCCATGTCCTCCACGCCGGGAACATAGGTGTTTCCTTCCTTGGGAATATCCGTATGTTCCTTCATATATTTTGTGATATCCGAAAAATCATATCCTTTTACAATTCGTCCATAGGGTGTAAATTCCGGATCTTCCACAGAATAAATCTTCACATCATTAACTTCATTTAAATGTTGTAATAAATCAATACTTTCTTTTCTCATAACAACACCCCTGTTGCTTTCTTTTCATCTTCAAACCCGTTTCTTAGACGCTTATCTGCCTTCGCGAACAACTTTCATTGTTGCACAGAAATCTTCTTTTCCAAGGCCCATTTCAAGAGCTTTGTCATAGACACGAACAGCATTTTCTTCACCGGGCATATCCACACCGCATTCCTCTGCTAACTTCAAGCAGATATGAACGTCCTTGTGCTCATTTTCAATAGAAAATGCAGTGGTATAATCTTCTTTTGCCAAAACATCCTTTTTCGAATCCAAGTACCAGTTTCCGGCACCGCCATAGGAAATTGCTTCTGCGTAATTCAAGATATCAATGCCGTTTGCCTTTGCCAAGGTAGCGGTTTCGTTTACACCATTTTGAATCTGAGAAACCAATGCATTGTGACAAATCTTCATAACAAGACCTTTTCCGTTGTCACCCATGCGAATTACATTTTCGCCCATGTAAAGTAAAATCGGGCGCATATCCTCATAAGTCTTTTCATCACCACCGACATAAATTCCAAGCTTTCCGGCAATTGCTGCAGGTTTGGATTTTACTACAGGGGCATCAATAAACTGTGCACCGGTCTTTTTCACCATTTCTGAGATTTCCACAGAAACAGAAGGATCGATGGTAGACATATCAATACAAGTCTTAGAAGCATCCAATACAGGAAGAACTTCCTTGTAAACGCTCATAGAATGCTCAGACTTTGGTACCATGGAAATAATAACATCCACCTTTTCAGCTACTTCCTTTGAAGAGCTGCAAGCCTTAGCACCCTTGGATTCCAAGATGTCTACCTTTTCCTTTACAAAATCAAAGACGTAAACGTCGTCGTCGTGTTTCTTTACAATGTTTTCTGCCATGGACTCACCCATGATTCCTAATCCAATAAATCCAATTTTCATGTTTATACTCCTATCTATTGTATACTCCGGCTGGCTTTTGGCATATCACGTCGGCACCGAGGTTTTATACATGTTTTCCTCGGAGCCGCTCTGCGGTGTCTCTCGGAAAACCAGATAAAACCTCTTGTACCAACCACGAAACGTATAAAGCCACCCAGCGAACACTTTCCTCTGTTACAGATTATACGTACCCGCGGACGGGTTAATATTTGGTGGAAACCAAGTGATATTTCACCCTTTACCGAGAAGACACCGCGGAACTTTCGGAATATCCGTCGTACAGCCGTTCAGCTCACGACTTTAGGAGTGAGCACTACGGATGTTCGACTAGGTGCGGGTGTCCAGTGGACACCTCTGCGAAGCAGAAGCACGGACCGAGTCGGTAGACGAGAAAAGAAAGTGGAGACGGTGCCGAGGGAAAGGTGTGAAATGTCACTGGTTTCCCTTAAAAATCCCCCGTCCGCCGGGAAGCAAAATCGTTATTAGTTTCCTGCTGTATTGTCCCATGCATCCTGGAAGGTCTTCATACCCTGATCTGTAAATGCATGATGCATAGCGTCCTTATAAACAGCAAGTCCTGCAGTTACACAATCAGCACCAGCAACAGCGCAGTCTACAAACTGCTTAGGTGAACGGATTGCTGCGCAGATGATTTCTGTTTCTTCCAAGAAACCATAATTTGCATAGATATCTACAATATCCTGGATATACTGCTTGCAGTCTTCACCGTTTTGCTCTTTCCAGCCAATGAAAGGAGATACAAACTTACATCCGTATTTTCCTGCAAAAAGTGCCTGTGCAGGAGAGAATACCAAGGTAAGGTTGGTACGGATTCCTTCTTTTTCCAACTTACGAGCTGCGGTACAACCAGCTTCTGTACAAGGGATCTTAATTACAAAACATTTGGAAAGAGCAGAAATCTCACGAGCCATCTTAATCATTTCATCCGCATCGTCCAAATGAGGATTTACCTCTACGGAAATCGGGAAATCATTGTAATCTTCAAATCCCTGTTCTTTTGCCCAATCAGCCATATCCTTAATAGCTGTCATAAAAGGCTTTCCGGATAGCATAATATGTTTGGGGTTTGTGGTAACACCATCAATACCAAATGTTTCATAAGCTTCCTTAATTTCATCCAATTTTGCACTGTCTAAAAAGTATTTCATTTTAACTTCCTCCATATAACTTTTTATAAAATCTTATGTCGCACCTGCGACTGGTTTACATTTGTTTTATGCATTTGCCACCTGTATCAATTCCTCATATCGAGAAGAATTCTTACGAACAAATATCGGCGGCTTACCCATAGGTGCATTTACCTGGTAGGTTCCACCCTGATATTCTTTTTTGTCGAAAATATTTACCCAAGTATCTTCTGGTAGATAAACCTGACGACTTGTGCTGCTTTCTTCATAAATGGGAGCCACCAACAAATCTCTTCCCAAAAGATATTCTGTCATTTCCGTATATGCCTTTGGCTCATCATAGTGATAAAACATAGGTCTCATCACCGGCGTTCCCTTATCGCTTTGTTCTTTTACCAAATCAATAAGGTAAGGCTTCAATGCCATATGCATCTTTGAGCACTTGGCCATCTGAGCCAAAAGTTCTTCGTCATCATCAAACTGAACATCATTCACCGGCTGATTTCCTTCGTGGGTTCGAAGCAGCGGTGTAAAGGCATTCATCTCTTCCCATCTCATTAAAAGCTCTTTGCTTCTGGATAACAGCTTTCCATAAGTGGTATATCCACCGGCATCGGAATGGGTCACTCCATATCCGGACATTGCAAGAGATAAGGTCGCGGGAACGGTAGAAATCAATCCGTCATCCACTGACCAATCCACATGCTGATCTCCTGTCCACATCATAGTAGACGCTGCAATGGTTCCGGTGTGTCCCGCTCTGGTAAAGAAGAAGACCTCCCCTTCTTTTCCACATTCTAAAATCGCTTCTCGATTCATCTTTGCCCAAATCGCAGGCCACTGATTGTGAATCACTGCTGCATCTTCCCCGGAATACAGTACTGCATCCACAGGAAGATATTCTCCAAAGTCAGCCATCCAACCGCCAAGGCCAAGGCCGATCATGTTTTCTTTAATCAACCCTTTGTACCATTCATAGGCTTCCGGATTGGTAAAATCAATCATGGCTGCGGGGAAGGTGGTTATCGTCACCAAATAATCATTTCCCTCTTTATCCTTTACACAATAGCCTTTCTTGGAAGCGTATTCGTAAAGACGTTTTTCAATGGCCATGAAAGGATTGATATAACCTAAGAATTTAACACCTTTGGCATCCCATTCTTTGATCTTTTTATCCAAGTCTACGTAGAGTTCTTTGTCCCATTCCCAGTTCCACATTACCTGGTAGCCAAAGCCGGTTCTTCTGCAACCGGACCAATCCTGAGACCAGATACCGCACACCTTTACACCGGCATCAAAGGCCTTTTGCAATTTACGATCGATTGCTTCGCAGCCTTCCTGAACAGCCAAAATCGCGCCGTCGTAAATCCAATCCGGTAATGCAGCCACTCTTCCCAAAAGTGCGGACTGTTTTTGAGAAACCTCCTCAAATGTTTCCCCTCTTTCACTTACAAAGTGGGGCGCCTCCTGAAGATAAAAGGTAATCTTGTCAGGCTTTGAAAAATCAAACTCACTGTAAGCATTGGTAAATACATGGACATAATACTTGTCAGATGATGTAAAGGTAGGCTGTGCATAATAGGATTCGTACTTGGAAAACTTCAATGTCTTCTTCGGCTGTTTTCCAATGATTCGTCCAATGGTCGCACGCTTAATTACCTTTTTGGAAATGCGATTTACATTTTGATGTTCCGCAACCCAGATACGAACATTTTCACCCTTCAAGTTGAATTTGGAATAGGTTTCACCGCATCCGTAAATCTTTTCCTCGGGATTGGTGGGAATGGTGAGCCAAAAACGATTGACACCTTGTGGCACGTCATCCATATAATCTACAGATATTTTTCCATCTTCCTCTTTCACTGAAATGTGATGGATATTAGTTTTGTCAGAAAAATGTAGAATATATCCATTTTCCTGTTCTTCCGTCTTTTCCAGAGTACAATTTTTCTTATCAGAAAAACTTTGATTGTACACAAAGCTTCCCCTGCTCATGGTAAACTGGTTTTCACCCAAACCAACGGTTAGTTCCATTTTTTTTAAAGTTTCCAGGTTAATAACATTTCCCCCTCTCAAGCACATTATGCTACGCATATATCAGCCACGGTTTTTAATTAATTAAAACTTTTAATTAATTATAGTTTCCTTTATGAAGAATTGCAATATTAATTTTTTAATTCTTTTCATAAATATCTTATTTCACTTGTTCCAAAGGTAATGTTTTTTCAAAATCTACCAATAAAATAAGTATAGAATTGAGAATACGGATTTTCTCAACTATAATGCATGGACGCACAGATTTCACAGGGGAGAACTAGTTATGGTTGTTCAGCACAATTTGTCCGCCATGTATACCGCAAATCAATTAAATATTACGGTAACCGATCAGAGCAAATCCATGGAAAAACTATCCAGTGGATACCGTATCAACAAGGCCGCAGATGATGCTGCCGGTCTTTCGATTTCCGAAAAAATGCGTTGGCAGATTCGCGGACTCAATCGTGCATCTATGAACGCTACTGATGGAATTTCCCTTGTTCAAACTGCAGAAGGTGCGCTAAACGAGATTCATGCTGATTTACAAAGAATGCGTGAATTATATGTACAGAATTGTAACGATACGAATTGTACTTCAGATAGAGAAGCGATCTTACAAGAAGAAAAACAGTTATATGACAATATTATTGAAATTGCCAATAATACAACTTTTAACGGAAAGCATATTTTGGCAGGGGATTTGGCCCCTTATAGAAACGGAGAAGCATGCCAGCTTCAGGTTGGCGCATTGGAGTTTGTCCAGTTTATTCCATTGGCCGAATGATTCTACTGCTCACGAAGCATTTTTAAACCCTTGGGGCGACGACTATGTATCCAATCCCATTGACCTAAACAGAAACTGTGATGTATGGTTCAAAGTATTGGATGATTCCATCCAGTCTGTTTCAGAACTACGTTCAAAACTAGGAGCTATTCAGAATCGCTTGGAACACACGGTATTAAATCTGGACAACACATCTGAAAACACTCAGTCGGCAGAATCCCGTCTGAGAGATACCGATATGGCAAAAGAAATGGTAACTCTTTCCAAAGACAATATATTAGCTCAAGCAGGTCAGTCCATGCTTTCACAGACAAATCAAACACCTCAGGGTATCTTAAATCTTTTGGTTTAAGCTTTTTATTTTGCCGGCTTATTCTGTGAAGCTTCTATATATTTCAAGAATGCATCCTCCGGGATGGGTTTGGAATAATAGTATCCCTGCTCGTAATGGCATCCCATTTCTTCCAGCTTTTCTGCCATTTCTTTGGTTTCAACGCCTTCTACAATCAAATGTAAATTCTTATTTTCAAATGTTTGGATTACGCGAAGCAAAAAATCATTTCCATCATTAAAGTACGCCCAGACAATAGACTTATCAATTTTTACGATGCTAAGAGGTAAACTTAAAATGTTAATGAGATTGGAATACCCTGTTCCATAATCATCCAAAGCCAACTTCACACCTACATCAACCAGATGATTCATATTATCCTTGATTACATCAATGTTTGAAGCCGCTGATTCTGTTATTTCCAATCCAATGTATTTCGGATCCACCCCATAATCTTCCATGATTTGTTCAAATTCAACAGAAAGCTTCTCTCTCATACACTGTAAAGGTGAAAGATTTACTTCGATAAAGGATATCCCTAAAGCTTCCATATCGTGGTTCCGTACAAAAGCACATACCTTTTTAAAAACCTGCTCTCCAAGGGTTAAAATACTGCCGTTTTTCTCCGCTTTCCCCACAAATTCATCCGGGAACAAAAGTCCCAATTCGTCATCCACAATACGGACCAGAGCCTCTGCTCCTGTAATTTTCATATCCTTTGTGGAGTAAATCGGCTGATAGTATACCTGTAAGCTATCCTCTTTTAAAGCCTTCTTTAATGCATTTTCCACTCTTCGTTCACGAAGCGCCTGCTGATGCATATCCTCTGTCAATCGAACAATAGAACCTCTTCCCTTCTTCAATGACTTCTCAATTGCTATTTTCAGACTATCCCGCAACACTTCCTGATTTTCCGCATCAATATCCTCCAACATATATGCAAAAACCGGCGACAAATAAAAACTGGTACTTCCAATAATGAAAGTATTTTTGCACCGTTTGATTACCAGTTCACAATACGTTTGAAGTTTTTCTGTATCACCATCAAAAATCATGGCAAAACGTCCGTTATGAACATAAAACTGGTTATGCGTCGGAAAAGATTCACGAAGAAACGTTGCAACAGAATGACATAGCTCACTGGCAAGCTCTTCGCCATATACTGCCCGAAGTTCTCCATAGTTTTCAAACGCCAA
This sequence comes from Lachnospiraceae bacterium, assembly GCA_024694625.1. GTDB lineage: Bacteria > Bacillota > Clostridia > Lachnospirales > Lachnospiraceae > JAILEN01. The sequence continues at coordinate 22,964 of JAILJP010000026.1, forward strand.
TTCCACAACTGCGCGTCGAATGCCATAAATAAAATCTTCTTCTTTTAGCTTACGTATGCTGTTTTCTCGGAACATTCCGGTTTTCCGTTCTCTGTCGTAATCCGGATTTTGAAAAGCCAAAAAAATAATCAGAATGCCTATGGTACTTCCCAAAGAAACTGTCTGCAAGTATGGATTGAAATAAACCTGATAAATATGTCCCATCAATGTAAAGAGAATATATACAAAAATAGAATATCTCATAACCTTTCGGAACTTATTCTTTCTCGTTAAAACTACAATGGCACTCATAATAAGGTATGACACTGTGGTATAAAACATCACCGGTCTCAACTCACCATACAAAAACTCATGATTCTCCGTTATATAAAAAACCGCTTTTGACCATGGTGAAGAAAGCATAACCGCAACAGCCGCTAAAAAAGGAAATGATAATATAATACCACCTTTATAACTGATTTTTCCTACCGAAAGTTTTGATAAAGAACACACATAGTAGCAGAAAACCATAGGCTTAAACGCCAGTAAGACATAATAAATCATGTTAACGAAATAAAGTAGAACAATGGGAAACCTCGCACCTTTCACGCTTATAACGGAAGCAATTACATCAGAAATCGCAACTGCTACTGAGCTTCCCATTAATAAAAGAAATAACCGGTTGCTCAAGAGGGGCAACCACTTACGATATGCAAAATAAATAATTAATGTTGTTGTTATTAAAATCGCACTAATATCAAAGTCAAAATTCCAACTCATATCACTTCTCCAACAGTCGAATGACCCTATCTCATTCTATCATATCCCCATATGATTATCGAAACAATTTCGCAAATCCACTGAAAAACATCAACGATTAACGTTTATCCCTGTTCCACTGTTTTTCCTCTACATAACGTACAAACTCTTTTTGGGGAACAGGCTTAGAATAGTAGTACCCCTGCTCGTAATGGCAACCTAATAATCCAAGAGTTTCTGCCATTTCTTCTGTTTCGACGCCTTCTACAACCAACCGCAAATCCCGATTTTGGAAAGTTTGAATCACTCGAAGCAAAAAATCATTTTCATCATTAAAATAGGCCCAGACAATGGATTTATCTATTTTAACCACATGAAAAGGCAGGCTTAAAATATTAATCAGATTGGAATATCCTGTTCCATAATCGTCCAAGGCCATTTTCACTCCCAGTTCCACAAGATAGTCCATATTGGTCTTTACGATTTCAATATTGGAAGCAGCAGATTCAGTAATCTCCAGTCCGATGTATTTTGGATTTACTCCATGCTCCTTCATAATGTTTTCCAATTCCTGTGCCAGATTTTCTCTCATACACTGAAATGGCGATAAATTCACTTCAATAAAAGACAGCCCCAACCCATCCATGTCATGATTTTGTACAAAGTCACATACCTGTCGAAAGACCTGATCTCCAAGCATTAGAATACTTCCCTTTTCTTCAGCCATAGGGATAAACTCATCCGGATACAAAAGACCAAGCTCCTCATCATAAATACGTACCAAAGCTTCTGCTCCAGTAACCCTTTTTTCCATCGTAGAGTATATGGGTTGATAGTATACCAACAAATTATTTTGATTTAAGGCAGTTTTCAGGGCCTTTTCCACCTTGCTGTTTCGAATGGCTTTCTGGTGAATCTCCTCAGTAAGACGGACAATGGCTCCTTTGCCTTTTTGCAAAGCCAATTCTATAGCAAGTCTTAAACTATCCCGCAAAATCGGTTGATTTACAATTTCAACATCATCCAAGGTATAAGCAAACACCGGAGAAAGATAAATACTGACATCCCCGTAATAAAAAGGCTTTTGACAGCGATTTCTCACCACATCCATATACCTAAGAACTGTCTCCTCACCTCCGGAAAAGATCATAACAAACCGACCATTATGGACATAAAACTGATTCTCTTTCGGGAAAGCCTCCAGTAAATATTTTCCCACCTTACTGCTTAAATCGCTGACAATTTCATCGCCGTATACAGCTTTCAGCGTCAAATAGTTTTCAAAAGCAACTTCTGCCACAGAGCGCTGCACACCATAAAGCGTATCCTCGTCCTTCATTTTCCGAATGCAACTTTCCCGAAACAGTCCGGTTTTTCGATCCCTGTCATAATCCGGATTTTGAAAAGCCAGAAATACGATTAAAATACCAACGGTGTTTGCCAGAGAAACTGTTTGGGCATATCCATAGATAAAAAACTGATAAATATATCCCATTAGGGAACAAAAAATATAAAACAAAATAGAAAAGAGTACTACTTTACGCAGATTCTTTCGATTGGCAACCACAACACAGGCACTAATAAACAAATATAGTGCGGTCACATAAAACATCCAGCTTCGAAACTCTCCATAAACAAACTGATGCTCAGCTGTAACTACAAATAACTTGTTGTTAAAAGGTGTAGATAACACTATCAGGCATGTAGCCAAAAAAGGAAGGAGCAAAAGCCAATCTCCTCTATACTTAAACCTTCCCACAGGATACCTCGCCAGGGAAAAAATATAAAAAGTGAACACCACCGGCTTAAATCCAAGAATAATGTAGTAGATCATATTGGAAATATAAATAAGAGAAATAGGAAAACTTGCACCTTTTTCACAGATTATGGATGAAATCACATCCGTTAGAGCGACCATAGTAGAAGTGCACATCAAAAGAAAAAACAAGCGATTCCTGATTAGAGGCAACCACTTGCGGTAGTTAAAGTAAATCATCAAAGTGGAGGTGAATAATAATGCGCAAATATCATAATCTAGATTCCAATTCATAAGACGTCCCCCTTTGCCCATTTACACCTTCTATGAGCTCTCTATTATTCTAACATAGCTATATACTATTGTCGAAACAATTATAGATTGTTTCGTTAATTTTTCTGTTAATTTCAATTTCACTATCCGTAGCGGCTTCTTTTTTCTCGCCACAAACATCCATCCCCAGCAGCCTGTGTTCCTGTAATACTCTCATAATATCCAGAAGTTCCGATAATTTCATATCTCCTTGATCCCAGTCGGTAGCAGCTTCATCTTCAGATAAAACATCTTTATCCAGCGAAACATAAATTGGCAAATCCTTTGGAATATTTTTCACCTCTTCTTTTGCGGTGTAGACAACTTCTTTGGGGAGATTACCAAGCTCCTCAAAAAGCGTTTTATCCACGTCAATCATATACACTTTTTTTAGATGAGAATCATCCTCAAATGCATTTTTCACCCATCCTCCACAGGAGAGAATATTTCCAAAAGAAGGGGGCTGGAAATCCGGATGATGATCCAATAGCACCAGCGCAAAATCTTCTTGTATTCTTTCTAAAAAAAAGTAAGAAAGATAGTGGTAGTTCCCGCTATCTATAAAATGGAGAGCCTTTACCGGTACATCCTTTAGTCGCTTGCGAAGAGTATCCACTGCCAGATCATCGCAATAACAGTTGGTTCCTTCAATATCTTTACAATTAATTTCACACGGAAATCCGTCATATATGCCTGAAAGATTTATGTATATTTCCTCTTTCATGTGTCTGTCCTTTCTTCTATAATGGTTTTGGTTTAGCAAAGTGAGGTATTCTATGAAATCAAAATACAAGGGCATTTTATATATCATAGCTGCAGGTTTTTGTTTTGCCTGTATGACGTTGTTTTTAAAACTTTCCGGAGATATTTCCTCTTTTGAAAAAAGCTTTTTCAGAAACCTTGTGGCAATCTTTTTTGCACTGGGAATTATGGCAAAAGAAAAAATCTCTTTTCGATTAGAAAACAAAGAAAGCTTAAAATACTTAATCGCCCGTTCCTTCTTTGGCACCATCGGTATCTTTTGTAATTTCTACGCGGTAGATCATTTGGTAATTGCCGATGCCAATATGTTAAACAAGCTTTCACCCTTTTTTGCACTGATTTTTTCCTTTTTCCTTTTAAAAGAAAAAGTAAAACCCTATCAATTATTCTGTATTATTATGGCATTTTGTGGTGCCCTTTTGATTTTAAAACCCGGTGGAGAAAGTCTGACTTCCTTCCCTGCCCTCATTGGATTGATTGGCGGAATGTGTGCAGGACTTGCCTATACCAACGTTCGTCTGGCATCTTTACACGGAACTCCGGGACCTTATATCGTCCTTTTCTTTTCCGTATTCTCCTGCCTTATGTCCATTCCCTTTAGTATCCCCACTTACACACCCCTTTCCCCGAAGCAGTTGGTGTGTCTCCTGTTGGCAGGGCTTTCCGCAACCGGTGGACAGTTCAGTATTACTGCCGCTTACTCCCATGCACCAGCTCGGGAGATTTCCGTATACGACTACACCCAGATTATCTTTGCTGCCATTTTAGGCATCCTGGTGTTAGGTGAATATCCTGACATCCTCAGCTTTTTCGGCTATGGTGTCATTATCCTTGCCGGTGTCATTATGTTTCTCATTCAAAAGAAAAAATCCGACCAGGAGGCTTAGCCCTCTTGGCCGGAACTCTTATTCTTCTACTTTTGCACATTTTGAGCCATTGCACAAATAGCCTTTACACAGTTTTCTTCTCCTAAAGTGCCGCTGTCCAAAGCCAAATCATAGTTTTGGTATTCTCCCCAGTGCTGATCCGTATAGTAGCGGTAGTAGGTTCGACGTTGCTTGTCCTTTTTCATGATACGTTTTTTAATGTCCACTTCCGGGTTTTCTCCGTATCTCTCCAACACTCTGGCAATTCGATGCTCCATATCCGCATGAATTAAAACGTGTACGGAAAAGATATCCTCATTTTTTAAAATGTAATCGGAGCAACGACCTACGATTACACAGGGACCTTTCTTTGCACAATCTAAAATAACTTTTCGCTGTGCCAAAAAAATTTCATCCTGAGGACTCTGAAAATACATAGCACTGGCTGTAGAAATATCAAACCACTTGTTGCTGGCTGAAGTATGTTCCCCCTGTTCTTCAATCAACTCCTTGGCATATCCACTTTCCAAAGCCACCTGGTTTACGATTTCCCCATCGTAAAAAGGAATCCCCAAAGTTTCCGCAACCTTTTTACCGATGCTGTGTCCACCGCTGCCAAATTCACGACTAATAGTAATTACCGGATACATAATCATCGCCCCCTTTACATGTCATCAATATCCGTATCTTCGTCTCCCATAAATTCACGAACGGAAACTCTCTTCTTTTCTCTTTGTGCTTCCACTTTGCGAGACAAGTCTTCTTTTACCTCCATTACATCCTTTAGATTGACTAACTGGAAGTTTCCAAGGGTCTTGTCCTTTGAGGAAATATGAATGGTTCCCATTCCAAAAATTCTTTGAATCAGGCTTCTGGTAACCGTCAAATCCTGAATACGATATAATCTCACTTCATCCTGACGGGTGTTTAAAATACCAGAGTCAATAAATAGTCTTTCATCATCAAAACTGTAAACCGTAAAGGTCCAGGGCAATCCACACCACAGTCTTTTTCTAGCTTTCCACATAAGCACGCCTCTCCTTCTTTTTGATAAAACAATTATACCACACACATAATTTGTTCACAAAAAATTAATAAATATTTAAGATTTGTTGTTACATTTTTCGTATATAATGAAGCTGTGATGTGAATACATACCTACGGAGGTTTTTATATGAGCGACATGAAAGCACAGAATATTATTACATCCATTAATACAGAAACACATAAAAAGATTAACTATAGCAGTCACGTTGTTTTAGAAGACGGAAAGATGGATACACAGGTTGAAGTAGAGGAAAACCTTTCCGTTCACGAATTGGTTCCCATGACACTGGGGATTCAGGACGATATGTCCCATATTGTAGATATTGGCGAAGAGTTTTCCCACACTATGGACCCCATTCTTCGACTTTATAACGCAGCCATTAACGTTACCACATCCCGATTGGATATTATAAAAGACGAATTTCAATATCGAAGACTCCGTGTTCCCATCCATCATGTGGATACCCGCCTAAAATCCATAAAAAGTATTTTGGGCAAGCTTCAAAAGAAAGATTTAGACACCACCTTAACGGCAGCCATCAACAACCTTTATGATATTGCCGGAGTTCGTGTGGTTTGTCCCTACATCAAAGATGTATATCTGATTCGCGATCGATTGATTGCCCAAGATGATTTGATGATTTTAGATATCAAAGACTACATCGAAAATCCAAAGAAAAACGGTTACCGAAGCTTACATATGATTATCCGAGTACCGGTTTATTTCATGAACAAAAAGCAAATGGTTCCCGTGGAGCTTCAAATTCGTACCCAAGCTATGGATATGTGGGCTTCTATGGAGCATGACATCAAATACAAATCCTTGTATGAAATTGATCCGGAGTTTGACTACAACAAAGAACTCTTAGAATGTGCAAAGCTGATTTATCAGGCCGAAGCCAAAATGGAACTTATGAACAATAAATTAGAAGGCGAATTTTAAAATAGGGGACGGTTACACCGTCCCCTATTTTCCCTCTGCCCGGAATTTGATTCCTTCTGTTTTTAACCACTGCTTGTGTTCTTCAAACTTTGGATCAAAGTCTTGTACAATCTTCCAAAACGCTTTGGAATGGTTCATCTCTTTTCTATGCGCCAACTCGTGAATCACCACATACTCCTGCACCTCTTTTGGTGCCAACATTAAAAAGCAGTTGAAATTCAGATTTCCCTGGGAAGAACAACTTCCCCATCTTGTCTTTTGGTTTCGAATGGTAATACGACCGTAGGTCACACCCATTTTTTTCGCCCACGTTTCCACCATTGGGGGAAGTTCCAAAGCAGCCTGATTGGCCAAAGCTTTGATTTCATCTTTGGAAAGAACTCTCCCTCCGAATTTTTCATTCTTTGCCTTTGCAATTCGTTCCAGGTTTTCATAAATCCAAAGTTCTTTTTCTTCCAGAAACTTGTTGATTCGTTTTTCGGAAAGGTGCAACGGCGCCCGCACCGTAAGTACCCCCGGTTCTTTTATTTCCAGTCCCAAACTTCTTCTTTTGGAACGGATAATCTCTACTCTATAATTCATTCTTATTTTTCCAATATTTTTTTAATTCTCGCAAAAATGCCCTTACATCATAGACCACTTTGTATATGTTATCAACAAACATTTTCCGCTATAATTTCCATAGAAATTACAAGGAGTTACCCATGGGAAATATTTTTACATTTGTATTTTTCAAACAATTAATAAAAGCATATTTGTTCTTTGCTTTTTTACATACCATCTTTTGTCTGATTCGCATGTACTACGTCCAGCATTTTGCCTGCAATCAGAAAAAGGGAAAACTGCGTCGCAAACAACTAATGGAAGAAGGACGGCTCAAAATTTTCCCCCTTTACGAAAGCGAACAAATTCAAAACAACAAAAAGCTGGGAACCGTACGACTTCACGTATTTTCCAACGATACAAATGAGCGCACAAAGGCTGTCATCATCTGCCCCGGTGGTGGATACGACCATCTTTGTACAAAAACCGAAGGTTATCCTATGGCAGCCCGTTTAAACGAATTGGGCTATACCGCTTTTATTTTGGAATACCGCACCGGATTTGACTGCTCCCCTCACGCTCCCATGCAGGACTTGGCCCAGGCGGTTCGTTTTATTGAACGAAATCAGGATTGGTTAAACGTGGACATTGAGGACTATGCCGTAATCGGCTTTTCTGCCGGTGGAAATCTGGCAAGTATTTTTGGTTCCAAAGAATGGGGCTATGACTTTTATAAAACAAGAAAGCCCGGTGCATTGATTTTGGCCTATCCATGGACCAACGTGAATCACTGGTTACAGCATCCCTACTGGAACATTTTCATCGGACTTTTGGGACTTTGGCTGTCTGAGCGAGGAAACATCTGGATGTTTGGATTTGGAAAGCATTTCCTTCGTTCCAACCGGGAAACCCTTTGTGTCCAGAACTATGTAGACGAGTCCTATCCTCCCACCTATATGTTTGCCGGTGGGAATGATATTTTGGTACTGTCCCATTCCCATACCGATGTGTTGGAAAAATCTTTAAAAGAAAAAAACGTTCCTCACATGTATGAAAAATTCTTTGCCCTTCCCCATGGAATCGGCTTAGGAGAAAAAACTTCCGCCGAGGGATGGATAGAAAAAGCCCTTGCCTTTTGGCAAGAGCATATATAAGAATTGTTTCTTCACATAGATTGTCCTATGGCTTCATCTTTATGAGGTTATGGTAAGCAAAATTACTGTTTTTCAAAATGCTGATAATCCTTGGAGTGGGTCCAGCTTCCGCCCCAGGTGAATCCATGTTCTATAAAGAGCTGATAACACAAATCATTCTCATCGATTTTGTGAGCAAATGCTGTAGAGCGATCTACATAATCTCCGGCATTTATCGGAGTAAATCCGGAAGACGTAATATAAGGATTGTACAATGGATTAATATCTATTGCCATTCCCTTTGCATGATTGGAAATTGTTGTAGTACCAGCAATGAACCGGAAGTTAAAACAGGAGGAATTGTTTGCCTCCATAGAAGCTTCATCGTCTCCGTTATAATTATCTACAAGTTCGATGCGCTCAATTTCATATTTCGCGTCGTAAAGCTGTTCAAAAATATCCAATAGATCTTCTGCAATTGCTTTATTACAAATAATCTCCCCTACGTGACTTTCACCATCAAAGCCCACATAGCTTACCTGAAGATATCGTAAATTCTCTCTGGGAATGGTGCAATCTGCTCCATAGGAGATTCCATTGATACGATTAAATATGTCATCGGAGATTTCTTCCGAAGTAAAAACTCTCATTTCTGTTTCTTCCTCTTTGTTTATATCCTCTGAAGTGCTTTGCAAACCCTGATTACCTGAACCGGCTTCAGCTGCTTTTTTTGCGCCATCCGTCAAATCCCCTTCCACTGAAAACAGAGAGTTTTTTTCAAATAATCCAACAGCAAACCCCAGTTTTAAAAAAACTGGCATATTTTCATAGGCCAAAAAACTGGTCCTTTGAAGAAGTTCGTCCAAAGAAATCTCTTCATAATAACCGTATGGGTTAGCCACAGTAATCACATCATTTGGAATATCTGCTCCTATAATCAACGAATAATGTAATGTCCATTCATCTCCCAAAGGAGCTGCCCATTCAAAGGGCACTGGTTTTCCCTCTGATAATTGTTGATACATAAGATCTATAAATTCTGTATTTTTCAAATACTTATGAATGGAGGTTTTATACTCAGGAAATTGCTTATTCATTTCCTCGGAGAATTTATTTCCGGTGGAAGTAACAACCTTCCCATATTCTTGATATAAATCCTCCTCCGTAAGATGTCCCCCATTCCAAGCAGAAAACATCTCTATTACGGCATAACCACAGGACACCTCCTGTTTGATTACCTGAACATTTTCGATTTTTACAGGGGTTTGATATTTCTGATCTGTATAAACAGATGAATAGTCATCCATAATGTCCTTCGTCTGTATATTCAGTTTCGCCATAGATGCTACGACAATCACCAGTATAAAAATAATGATGACTGCCAACACATTTCGTAATCGTTTCATTTTTTTCATCCTATTAGGCATCCTATTAGGGACGGTTCTTTTGTCTTCACAATAGTTCCATCTCATCATTCATTTTTACAAAGCCATACTTTTCATACAAAGGTCTTCCCATATCAGTTGCTTCCAATGAAATCGCTGTAATTCCTCGTTTTCTAGCATCTAAAACTAAAAGATCCAAAGTTTTATACGCAATTCCCTGTCGGCGATAATCCAAAGCGGTATACATATTCAAAATATATGCCTTTTCTCCTGTCTGATTATGATAAGTCGGCATCACTCTAAAATAGCTCACGCCTCCGGCACCAACAAATCTTTCGCCGTCAAATACCAAATACGCTGTATGAGTATCGTCTTTCAGCGCATTCGTATAATAGTCTCTACTCTGTCGCTCCACCTCTGTCATATCAACGCTATGATCCAGTTTATTGGCTGCCCGTAAAACTTCTATTCTTGTAGCAACAAGGATATCTAAATCATCAATGGTTGCCTTTCTAAACTCCATCTTCCGTCTCCCATCTAATTCGCAGCGAGACAATAAATAATAATTGCCTGCTGGACTTTCAATAAATTCTTTTTAAACTCATATCCCACAAAGTACTTTGAATCCAAAACTCCATTTGATAGTTCTTCCCCTCTGTAAAAAGGCGGACAAGGATTTAGGATTGCATTGCTGTTGGCCTGTTTCATCAAGTCTTCATCAATCTGATAATTCTTAAAGTTCTCTGTCATATTTGAAGGAATAGAATCTGTGCATATAATATCCTTTCCTACAATTGCCTCCTTCAAGTCCTCATTACAATTTACCCCCGGTATTTGATAAGCAGGGGGCGCACATTGCGAAAGAGAAAAGCCAAAAGCCTCTGACGCTTCCTTCCAAGCTCTTCCAATATTTCCATCTGCTCCTACAAAAAAATACTCATCCTCAAGAAAATTCGATCTAATTTTTGAAAAGGTATATATCAGACAACATTTCACACGGATGATTTTCATCCGTCAATGCATTTATAACTGGAGCTTTCATAAATTCAGCCATTTTTTGGATCAGATGAATATCTCTATGTCGAACCACAACTGCATCTGCCCAGTTTTGAAGATAACCACAAACATCCCTTATATCTTCTTTTTTATCCAAGGCAGAAGAATCAAAGAGTATGGACTGTCCACCGAGAAGATATATTCCCTTTTCAAAAGAAACTCTGGTTCTAATACTAGCAGGTGGGAAAAACATCACAATCGTCTTCCCCTTCAAAAATTCCTCATAATTTTCTATAGAATCAGCAATTCGAAAAATCTCAAACAATTCTTCCTTTGAAAAATCTGTTAATCTTACAAATGAGTTCATCTTAATTTCCTCTCTGATGGATAATTCATTTTCCTTCAAACAATTATAGTTTGTGAAGACAAAAGAACCGTCCCTATAATGCTCCTTTCGGGCAATTCTTCACACATTCCATGCATAAAATACACTCAGTTCCGTTTTTTCTTTTTCTGGAATTGTCGGTAACATCCACCTCCATGGGGCAAACCCGCTTGCATTTTCCACAATGAACACATTTCTCCTCATCACATTGAATCCGTATCAGAGAAAAATAACTCATAGGTTTTAAAAATACGGTAATGGGGCAAATATACTTACAAAATGCACGGTTATCTTTACACACAAAAGCCAGTATAATCCCCACCGCATAATAAAGCACGTTTCCAATCACAAAAGCCCAAAACATAATCCTCTCAATATTTCCCACCTTGGCAAGGAACAAAGCTGATACAAAAATCAGAGAAATACCAAAAGCAATATATCGTATCCAGCCAAGCTTTTTTTGGGGCTCCTGTAGTGTCTTATAGGGTAAAAAATCCAGCACCATGGCTGTCCAACAGGCAAATCCGCACCATCCTCTTCCAAAGATAAGGGGACCAAAAATTTTTGCAACTGCATAATGAATGGTAGCTGCTTCGAATACTCCGGTAAACAAATAATACCAAAGTCCTTCGATTTGCATATTTTCTCTACATATAAAACCTAAGTAAACCAGCATATACAAACCAACCAATAGCTGAACCACTCGTCTGGCATTCTTGTAATTTTGAATCAGCAAAAACATTCCTAAAGCAATAGACAATCCAATATAACTGAAATTAAAAAGATAAAACAGGTTATCTTTCGTCTTCCATAAACTAATGGCCACTGTTTCAAAAATTGCCAGTATTAAAACCGGATATACGTATTTCTTTAAATGTCCCATAATTCCCTCGTAACTTATACTTTTCTTTTTGTATTTTCAAATCATGATTATCTCGATTCACCCCGGGAGTAATTATTATCTTAAAATGTTTTCTTTAAACATTTCCTTTAATTATTGCCTTAAACTATTGTCCCTGATTATTGATTTCTGTCTGAATCTGCTTCCAGTTTTTACATCGTAGATAGTTTGCTGGCAAATCACAATCCTGATTCCATGGGCGGTCAAACACCATCACTTTCAAATCCGGGAAGTTCTCAAAATACTGGAACGCCAGAGGCGAATCTTCAATGGCATAATCAAAATGCATCTTATAAAAATCTTCTAATTCCAAATTAAAACTGCCGTTTTGATAAAAGGTATCTCTTCCGTATTTATTTAAGAAATAAAGTTTTGCCCGGCTAAGGCCATGCTCATCCAGCCATCTGCGAGAATCCTCATAGGTACTGTCCGGCCTGCCTGTTATAACAGAAACCGAATGCCCCTGATCCATTAGATCATTTAATACCGCTGAGGCGTTTGGCGTTTCTTCGTAGGATAGAAGTGTTTTCGATAAGTGACCTTCCACCATAAGCTTTTCGTATTCTTCATCATTGAGCCGAAAAGAGTCCTTCAGGTTAAAAAACTTAACCTCCTCATAAGGAACATGTTTCCCAAACAGTCTTCTGTTTATTTCTGTAAACGACCTGGCTGTCTCACACAGACAATCATCAAAATCTACATATATATTCAAAGATAATCTCCTATAAACATAGTTTTACTCAGTTTCAACAAGAAAATATACGTGAAAGAATTACAAAATAAACTCCATCCGCTTTTCTTTTACCTTCATCCCCATTTTTTCATAGAACTTTTCGGCAGAAGTATTTCCTTCCCAGACATTTAAAGTCACTTCGTAACATCCCAATGTTTTCGCTTCGTTTTTCACATAGTCAAACAACACCTCTCCTATGTGTTTGCCGCGAAACGATTCATCTACGCATAAATCATCAATAAAAAGCTGACGGATCGGAACCATATTTTGACATTTGGATGGCTCTATAATCTGGCAAAATGCGCAACCCACACAACGGTCTTCCTCGTCTGCAGCCACATATATGGGGTTGGAATCATCCTGTATCATACGGATTATATCTGCTCTTGAATACTTCGTAGTATCTGCCACAAAAATATCCGGGCGAAGATCTGCGTGAATTTGTAAAACCTGCCCTAACAGTTTTAATATCTCATCTATATCTTTTTCTTTTGCTAAACGAATTACCACTTTACACCTCAGAGAGATTAATCATAAAAGGATTTCCCATATTATTATTTTTCTTCAAAGAATTCCACTTCTTCTCCTAAAGGTCCATAACAAAAAGCCATTCTAAACGGAAAAGCCGGTGTAGAATCCATCACCTTATCTGTTGGTTCAACAAACACTTCATATCCGGATTCTTTCACTCTGGAAATTACTTCATCCACACTATCTACTGCAAACGCAATATGTCGAAGGCTCCCCTTACCGGATTCTCCATCTCCTGTTGAAAATACTTCCAGTAATCCCGCTCCAGTGTCTATCATTACACCGGCTGACCATTTTCGTTTTATCGTCATTCCCAAAATATCAAGGTAAAAATGCAGCACTTCCTCCAGTTCTGACTCCCTGCACTTCATGGAAATATGATGTATTCCTTTAATCATTATAATTCTCCAAAATTAAAATCCTGCAATAAAATATCCCAAAACCGGTCCTAAGAAAATAGCCAGATAAATCAGTGTAATCCATGGCTGATAATCCACATAAAATTCTTTAAACTCTACACAGAGTCTACACATTATTTATGCTCCCCTAGAACACTAATTGAAAGTATGCGTATTATCGCAATGTTTGTCAACACATTGTGGAGTTTTGTTGTTTTGTGGGCGGTTCTTGCGTCTTCATTTTGCCAAGAACTCGGGGATTAATTTATACTCGGGTGGGCTGGAGCTATATATCTCTGTTTGCATGAGAGTATTACTGCTTTCCTCCGCACCGACTCCGCTCTACCTCATCCCGGTGAATGTCTGTAAAGTCCTGAGCTCGTAAACGGCTCAGGCCAACAGACATACACAGTGCATTGCGTGGTCTCGCCTTTCGGCTCGGTCTGTGCTTCTGCTTCGCAGAGGTGTCCACTGGACACCCGCACCGCTCCGCGGATGTCTGTCGGAAAGCAGTAATACGCTCCATGCAAATGCGATAATAAATAAGCAGTCCACCCGTGCGTAAAGTATCAGAGCGCGCCCGAGTTCTTGGCAAACATTTTTTCTGCGGTGTTTCCTGAATGCGGGCTATGGGCTCCGGCAAACCGATTTGACGAGGAAGTATGATTTTTATGATTTATCTATGAAGAGTGACTCGGCTGCAAGGATGCAGACGAGAGAATTTGAGTGCAATGGATTGCACATCAAATTCGTTCACGAAAACAATCATTATG